>JBHEPC010000105.1:0-2955 GCA_046260475.1 Candidatus Krumholzibacteriia bacterium
GTACCTCAAGGAAGTCCTCGACCGCGGCGGCCGCTGACGCGGCGTGGGACGCCGGGAAGGAACGGCATGAGCTCGATCCTGGTGCTGGGCGCCGGCATGGTGGCCGGGCCGCTGGTGCGCGACCTGCTGGCCCACGGCCACCGCCTGACCGTCACCAGCCTGGTGCAGGCGGACGCGGCGCGGCTGCTCGGCGGCCACCCCGCGGGCACCCCCCTGACGGTGGACCTGGGGGACGAGGCGGCCCTGGGCGCGCTGGTCGCCGGCCACGACCTGGTGGTCAGCCTGGTGCCCTACGCCTTCCACCCCCTGGTCGCCCGCCACTGCCTGGCCCGGCGCCGGCACCTGGTGACGGCCAGCTACGTGGCGCCGCAGATGCAGGCCCTGGACGCGGACGCCCGGGCCGCCGGGCTGGTGTTCCTGAACGAGCTGGGCCTGGACCCTGGCATCGACCACATGTCGGCCATGCGGGTGATCCACGACCTGCAGGGCCGCGGCGGCGTGCTGACCTCGTTCCGCTCCTGCTGCGGCGGCCTGCCCGCCCCCGAGGCCAACGACAACCCCTTCGGCTACAAGTTCTCCTGGTCGCCCCGGGGCGTGCTGCTGGCCAGCCGCAACGGCGCGGTGTACCTGCAGGACGGGCGCGAGGTGACCGTGGCGCCGGAGCGCCTGTTCCGGGACATGCACCTGCTGCACGTGCCCGGCGGCGGCGACTTCGAGGCCTACCCCAACCGCGACTCCCTGGCCTACCGGGAGATCTATGGCCTGGGCGACGGCCTGCGCACCCTCTTCCGGGGCACCCTGCGCAACCTGGGCTGGTGCGACACCATGTTCCACCTGCGGCAGGTGGGGCTGCTGGACCTCGAGCCCCGGGACTGCGCCGGCATGACCCGCGGCGCCTACGTGCGCCGGCTGCTGGGCGCCGGGCCGAGCGAGGACGTGCGGACGGCGGCGGCCCGGACCATGGGCCTGTGTCCGGAGGCGCTGCCGCCGTCGAACCTGGCCTGGCTCGGCCTGGGCGACGAGGTGCCCCTGACGGTCGAGCGCCTGGCGCCGCTGGACGTGCTGGGCGAGGCGATGCTGGCCCGGCTGGGCTACGCCCCCGGCGAGCGGGACATGGTGGTCATGCACCACGAGTTCCAGGCCCGCTTCCTGGACGGCCACGAGGAGCGCGTGACCTCCTCGCTGGTGGCCTGCGGCGACCCCGGCGGCGACACGGCCATGGCCCGCACCGTCTCCCTGCCCGCGGCCATCGCCGCGCGGCTGATCCTGGCCGGCCGGATCCCCCAGCGCGGGGTGCTGCGGCCGGTGCACCCGGAAATCTACGGGCCGGTCCTTGACGAACTGGCCGGCCTGGGCATCGTTTGCACGGAAGAGACGACGACGTTCTGAAGTTGTGCCGAAACCACCAGCCGAGCGGAGGGCCTGCGATCATGGCGAAACAGACAGGGATGACCAAGGCGCGCATCTTCAAGGAACTGGGCCTGAAGGCGCGCCTGCAGGGCGCCAGCACCGGCGGCGGCTGGTTCGCCGACAGCGGCGACTGGCTGGAGTCGCGCAGCCCGGCCACGGGCGAACTGCTGGCGAAGATCGAGCAGGCCAGCGCCGCCGACTACGACAAGGTGATGAAAGAGGCCAAGGCGGCCTTCCTGGCCTGGCGTGCGGAGCCCGCGCCCAGGCGCGGCGAGATCGTGCGCCAGGTGGGCGAGGCCCTGCGCGCGAAGAAGGAGCCCCTGGCCGCCCTGGTCAGCCTGGAGATGGGCAAGATCCTCACCGAGGGCCAGGGCGAGGTGCAGGAGATGATCGACATCTGCGACTTCGCGGTCGGCCTCTCGCGCAACCTCAGCGGTCCGACCCTGCAGAGCGAGCGCCCCAAGCACCGCATGATGGAGCAGTGGCACCCCCTGGGCGTGGTCGGCGTGATCAGTGCCTTCAACTTCCCCGTGGCGGTGTGGGCCTGGAACACGGCCCTGGCCTGGGTCTGCGGCGACTCGACCCTGTGGAAGCCGTCGAGCAAGACGCCCCTGTGCGCCATCGCCTGCCAGAACATCGTCAGCGAGGTCTTCGCCCGCAACGGCCTGCCCCTGGGCCTGAGCTGCGTGACCATCGGCCGCGGCGCGACCATCGGCGAGAAACTGGTGGGTGACCACGACGTGCCCCTGATCAGCGCCACCGGCTCGACCCGCATGGGCCAGCGCATCGGCGGCATCGTCGGCCAGCGCCTGGGCCGCACCATCCTGGAGCTGGGCGGCAACAACGCCATCGTCATCAGCGACAAGTGCGACCTCACGGGCGCCCTGGCGAGCGCCTTCTTCGGCGCCGTGGGCACCGCGGGCCAGCGCTGCACCTCGACCCGGCGCCTGATCATCCACGAGAAGATCTACGGCACCTTCCTGGCCAAGCTGATCGCCAACTACCGCAAGGTGAAGATCGGCGATCCCCTGGACCCGAAGACCCTGATGGGTCCGCTGATCGACGAGGGTGCCGTCGCCGACTACGAGGCGGCGATCGCGGCGGCCCAGGAGCAGGGCGGCAAGCTGCTCTACGGCGGCAAGGTGCTGGCGCCCTTCGGCCGCAAGACCTTCGTGCTGCCGACGATCATCGAGATCGAGAACAAGGCGCCCATCGTGCAGAGCGAGACCTTCGCGCCCATCGTGTACGTGATGAAGTACAAGCGCTTCGACCAGGCCCTGAAGCTGCACAACGGCGTGCCGCAGGGCCTCAGCTCGGCCGTCTACACCGACAGCGTGGCCGAGGGCGAGGCCTTCATGAGCTACCTGGGCAGCGACTGCGGCATCGCCAACGTGAACATTGGCACCAGCGGCGCCGAGATCGGCGGCGCCTTCGGCGGCGAGAAGGAGACCGGCGGCGGCCGCGAGTCGGGCTCCGACTGCTGGAAGACCTACATGCGCCGGCAGACCAACACCATCAACTGGGGCGGCGAGGTGCACCTGGCCC
>JBHEPC010000120.1:0-2507 GCA_046260475.1 Candidatus Krumholzibacteriia bacterium
CCGGCGAGGGCCTGAGCGCCCGCGCCAGCTTCGACAGCGAGGTCCACACCCTGACCCAGGAGTTCACGGTCGCTCCCGACTCCTCCTGGACCAGCCGCATCACCTTCCGTCGCACCATGCCGGTCCTGCAGGCCCTCTTCCGCCAGCTGATGGGCTCGGACACCAACGCCTCCATCACGGTTCTCCTGCCGGCGGACGTGCCCGTCGAGCTGGTGGTGCGCCTGGAGCAGGGGGGCGGCGAGGCCGAGATCGGCGGCCTGTGGCTGACCACCGCCGACTTCGACTTCCGCCAGGGGGGCTTCGAGCTGTCGGTGGACGAGCCCCTGCGCGAGCCCCTGCAGCGCCTGCGCCTGCACGGCCGCATGGGCGGCGTCGCGGTGCAGCGCCTGGGCAACGCCTCGCCTCTTATCCTGGAGGTGGACTGCGGCATGGGTGGCGCCGACATCGACCTGAAGGGACAGTGGCGCAACGACTGCGACGCCAGCTTCCGGGCGCGCATGGGGGGCATGGCCGTCCGCCTGCCCGCCGACCTCGAGGTCGAAGCCGTGGGCGACCTGCCCGCGGACCTGACTCTGCCCGTGCTGCGCCACGGCGACACCGAGACGCCCCTGCCGGTGCTGCGGGTGCGCGTCGATCAGAAGATGGGGGAGATCGAGTTCCAGCGCTGACCGGCGCCGGCCGGCAGCGAAACGACGGCCGCCGCGCCCCGCTCGGGGCACGGCGGCCGTGCTCGTCCGGGGAACCTACTTCAGCAGGGTCATCTTCCGCGTCGCGCGGAAGTCCCCGGCCTCGATCACATACAGGTACACCCCCGAGTGCGCCTGCCGTCCCCCGTCGTCCAGGCCGTTCCAGACCACGGACTTGGCGCCCGCGGTCATGGCCTCGTCCACGAGGGTGCGCACCAGGCGGCCGCGCTGGTCGTAGATGCGCAGTTCGACAAGTCCGGCCCGGGGCAGGGCGAAGGCGATGGTGGTGGACGGGTTGAACGGGTTGGGGGCGTTCTGCTCCAGGGCGAAGGCCATGGGCAGGTCCCCCTTCTCCGGCGCCGTCCGCAGCAGGGCCAGCCCGCCGGTCACCGTCACGGTGTAGCTGCTGGTGACGCCATTGTAACCGTCCACCCGCAGGTAGTAGCGGCCGGCCGCGGCGTTGTAGCTGCCCACCTCGGGGTTGGCCGTCGTGTAGCCGCGGGCCACCTGGGTGCCGGCGCTGTTGTACAGGAACCAGTCCAGGTCGGCGCTCGAGCCGATCGCCAGGCTGATGTTCACGTTGCCGGCGGTGCCGACGTCGAACCAGAAGTAGTCGTCGTCGCTGCTGGACGACAGCGCGCCGGAGACCGCGGTGCCCGGACCGACCGGACCGTCGGCCGAGGCGATGTCGCCGTTGGGCTCGGACTCGGCGGTGATGGCCGTGCCGCCGCCGCCGCCGCCGCCCACGGTGACCGCGACATCGTCGAAGGCGAAGCCGTCGGTGGTGATCTGGTAGTTGTCGTACTGCTGGAACCGCACCAGGAAGGTCGAGCTGAGGGACAGGCCGTTGGCCGCGGCCAGCGCGTCCACGTCCAGGGTGAACTGGCGCCACACGTTGTTGCTGTAGCTGGCGCCGTTGAGATCCTGGACCTTGACCCAGCTGCTGCCGTCGTTCGCCGAGAAGTAGACGCCGTCGGTGGCATGGGTCTCGTCGCCGAAGTCCTTCCACCAGAACGACAGGTCCACCTGCGCCTGGCCGGCCAGGTCCAGGGCCAGGTCCGCCTGGTTGGTGGCGTAGGTACCGTTGGTCACGGCGTCCATGGTCAGGTGGTAGCCGCCGCCGTGGGGCGTGTTGGCCGACGTGACCAGGATGCGGCCGTTCGCGGTCGACGTCGTCGTCCAGTACTGGTCGACCGCGCCGCCCTCGAAGCCCGTGCTGTAGGGTACGGTGGCGTAGTCGCCCGCCGGCGGCGTGTAATCGATGGTGAAGTTGGCGTTGCTGGTGTCGCTGACGGTGCCGCCGCTGACGCGCACCCGGCCCTGGGTCGTGGCCACGGCCGGCACGGACCAGGTGTAGGAGCCGTCGTTGGCCGTCCCGGCGACGATGGCGGTCCAGCTCGAGCCGCCGTTGGTCGAGTAGTCGATGTTCACCGTCGTGAACGCGCCCGTCGACGTCCAGGTGATCGTAGCCGAGCCGCCGCCGGTCAGGGTCTCGCCGCCGTTGGGGTAGGTCACCGTGACCGAATCGGCGGGCGGCGTGGAGCCCGAGACCGCGATGTCGTCGAAGGCCATGCCGTCGGTGGTGATCTGGTAGTTGTCGTACTGCTGGAACTTGACCACGAACGTCGAGCTGAGGGCCAGGCCGTTGGCGGCGGCCAGGGCGTCGACGTCCAGGGTGAACTGGCGCCAGACGTTGTTGCTGTAGCTGCCGCCGTTGAGGTTCTGCACCTTGACGAACGAAGTGCCCCCGTTGGCGGAGAAGTAGACGCCGTCGGTGCTGTGGGTCTCGTCGCCGAAGTCCTTCCACCAGTAGCTCAGGTC
>JBHEPC010000125.1:0-9087 GCA_046260475.1 Candidatus Krumholzibacteriia bacterium
CGGTACGAGGGCAGGTTCCGGTCCACGCAGCGGCGCCAGCGGTGGCTGACGAAGGCGCTGTGCAGGGCGCACCAGGCGGCGGTGGCGAGGGCGGCCTGCAGGGGCGGGGTCATGGTCCAAAGCTCCTGTCGCGGGGCGCGAAACGGCGCCGGGGTTGCCCTGCATTCTGGATTTTCGGTATCTTTTGTCAAGGCCGGCGCGGGGGCGCGGCCCAGGATCGTTGTCCAATATGATCCAATATGCGAACGCTCATCGGAGGGGCACCATGCACCACCGCGTCCGGTCCCTTGTCCTGCCCGTCGTCCTGTCCGCCGCGGTGTCCGCCGCCCTGCCGGTCGCGGGCCCCGCGCCGGCCCTCGCCTGGGAGCAGCCGGACCACTGGGCCAAGGTGGGCGAGGTCGCCACCTGGAAATCCCTGGACATCATGTTCTACCGTCTGTGGGACGATCCCGTGTTCCTGGACCGGTCCCAGGACGCCGTCGACCAGCAGGCCGCCTACGCCCGGACACTCGCCTACGGCGGGCGCCTGGACGCCGTGTCCCTGGACGCCTGGTTCGGCCTGCCGGCCGAGGAACGCGACCGGCGTGCCGGGCTGGCGTCCGGCGAGCTGAACTACGTGCGGAACTTCCGGCGCCGCATCGAGGAGCAGGTGCAGCGCACCCGCCAGAACCAGCCCAGCGGCTGGGGGATCGGGGTCGCCGACGTCACGGCCGTGGGCGACTGCCTGCAGCGGCTGCGCACCGCCACGGGCCTGGACCCGTCCAACCCCTACGCCTGGCACCTGGAGGCGTGGTTCGCCTCCTGCGTGGGCGACCTGGACCGCACCGCCGGGGCCCTCGCGGGCGCCGGGGCGGCCCTGACCCGGGTGCCGGCGGACGAGCTGCTGGGCGTGCGCCGGGGCGTGGCCCTGGACCAGGCCTGGCTGGCCTGGGAGCGCGGCCGCATCCGCGCCGCGGCCGAGGCGGTGGACCACGCCGCGTCCCTGGGCGCGGACATCTTCCAGGTGACCCTGCTGCGGGGGCTGACTGCGGCGCGGCTGGGCAACCAGGCCGGCGCCTTCGCCGCGGCCAACAAGCTGCGCCAGGTGGCGATCCGCCGCTTCCCCATGAACTACCGCACCAGCGGCAGCGCCCCCGAGCTGAACAACGTCTCCGTGTGGGCGGCCGTGCCCTCGGACTATGCCGAGCGCTGGATCAAGGCCCTCAGCTGGATCGAGGCGGGCCAGCCGCAGATGGCCGCCAAGGCTTTCGGGTCCTACCGCAGCAACGACATCTACCCCCAGGCCCATCGCTTCTGGAACGACGCCGGGCTGATCTACGAGCTGACCGGCCGGCGCGACCTGGCGCGGAAGGCCTGGGGCCAGGCCCGCATCACGACGCCCTTCGCGCCGTACTTCCCGGTCCGGACCCGCAGCCACGACCTGGGCCGCCTGACCGGCCGCCCCGGCGACCTGCCCGTGCACCTGGGCTTCGACCGTTTCCCCATCGCCGGCAGCCGCCTGGCCTTCGCCGCGCTGCTGGTGGAGCGGATGGACCGCACGGCGGACGAGGCCGCGCGGCAGGGCGTGGGCGCCGACGCCCTGGACGAGCTGGATTTGAGCGGGGCCCGCGGCCACCACCCGGCCCAGGCCGCGCTGCTGCGGGGCGCGGTGTACCACCGCCTGGGCGACCTGGAGTCGGCGGTGATCGAGGTGGAGTCGGCGCTGCGCCTGCTGGACCACCAGGGCGATGCCCCGGGCTACCAGGCCGTGCTGGACCAGTTGGCCCAGGTGCGCACCGACCGCAGCCGGTCGGGGATCCAGGCCTTCTTCGGCCAGGCGGGCAGCGCCCGGGGCCGCTGGGCCTCGGTGCAGGATCCGGCCGCCGAGCTCGACGCCGCCCGTCGGGCCTACGCGGACGAGGCGTCCGACGCCAGCCGCCGCGACCTGGCCCGCCTGCTGATCCGCACGGGCGACGTGGCCGCCGGCCGCGCCCTGGTGGCCGACCGCCGGCAGGCGCCCGACCTGGAACTGACGCTGGAAGCGGACCGCGTGCTGGGCGACGCGTCCCTGGCGGTCTCGCTGGCGGACGCCTACGCCCGCACGGGCGAGGATCCCTGGAACGACCCGGGCCTGTGGACCCTGGTGGGCTTCATCTGCCTGGACGCCGGCCAG
This sequence comes from Candidatus Krumholzibacteriia bacterium, assembly GCA_046260475.1. Lineage (GTDB taxonomy): Bacteria > Krumholzibacteriota > Krumholzibacteriia > LZORAL124-64-63 > LZORAL124-64-63 > JACZKN01. Next base: position 2,153 of record JBHEPC010000125.1, read on the forward strand.
GACGCGTTGGGCCAGGCGGCGCTGGCCCGGGCGCTGGAGCTGGATCCGGGCAACCAGGGGCTGAGGATCCAGCTGCGGCTGATGCAGAAGGCGGCGCAGGGCTGACGGCTCAGGCCAGCTTCGCCCTGACCATGGCCTCCACGCCGCCGGCGATGACCAGCTCCTGCACCGGCGTGCCCAGGGGCAGGAAGCGGTAGGTCTGCCCGTCCCAGCGCGCGGTCGAGGCCCGGAAGTCCAGGACGATGGGCCCCGCGTCCACGGTGCGCGCCCCGGCCTGCTCGTCCGCGGCGAAGCGCGCCCGCAGCGCCCGGGACAGCTCCTCGCTCTGCACGCACAGGAAGCCGTTGTTGATGGCGTTGCGCAGGTACGTGTCGCTGTAGCTGGCGGCGATCACGCAGCGGATGCCCGCCGCCTGCAGGGCGGTCGCGGCCTGCTCGCGGCTGCTGCCGGTGCCGAAGTTGTAACCGGCGACCACCACGTCGCCCGCCTTTACCATGCCGGCGAAGTCCGGGTCGTAGTTCTCCATCACGACGCGGGCCATCTCCTGCGGCGTGACGTCGTCGCGGTAGGTGTAGTCCTTGGAGTAGATGCCGTCGGTGTTGAGGTTGTCCTTGGGCAGGAACAACACCCGGCCCTCGTGGCCGGTGGGGAAGCCGTCCAGGATCGGCACCGGGCCGGCGTCCCGGGCGGGCGCCTTGAATTCCGTGAAGCTCCGGGCGGGGGCGCCGCCGTCCAGGGCCAGGCCCTGCGGGCCGGTGATCGTCCCGGCCAGGGCGCTGGCCGCCACCACCGCGGGGCTGGCGAGGTAGGCCTCGGCCTCGCGGTCGCCCATGCGGCCGCGGAAGTTGCGGTTGGTGGCGGAGATGCCCACCTCGCCCGCCTTGAGCAGGCCCGTGCCCAGCCCGATGCAGGGTCCGCAGCCGGGAGGCAGCGCGATGGCGCCGGCATCCAGCAGCTTGCGCCAGGCACCGCTCGCCTCGGCCTGCGCCTGGATGGGCTCGCTGGCGGCGGCCACGTAGAACTCCACGCCGTCGGCCACCTTCTTCCCGTCCACCACGGCCGCCGCCTGCTCCAGATCGCCCAGGCGGGCGTTGGTGCAGCTCAGGAGGTAGGCCTTGTGGATCCTCTTCTGCTGCGGCTGCAGCTCGGCCAGGGAGGTCATCACCTGCACCGAGTGGGGGCCGCTGACGTGGGGCGTGACCGCGCCCAGGTCCAGCACGATCTGTGCGGCGTAAAAGGCGTCCGCGTCGCTGCGCGGGGGATCGGTGCGCCAGCGCTCCAGGTCGGCATCGGTGATGCGCCCGGTCACGCCCTGGCCGGCCAGCCAACGCTGCCGCTCGTGCAGGTACTCCAGGCAGGTCGCGTCGCAGGGGAACCAGCCCGCCAGGGCGCCCCACTCGGTGGTCATGTTGGCGACGGTAAGGCGCTCCTCCATCGACAGCGAGGCCACGCCCGGGCCGGTGAACTCGATCACCGCGTTGAGCACCTCGCCCCGGTTGTAGAGGCCGCACAGGGTGATGATCACGTCCTTGCCCGTGACCCCCGGGCGCAGCGCACCCGCGAGCACCACCTTCACCGTGCGCGGCACCTGCCACCACACGGTGCCGGTGGCCCACAGGGCGGCCGCGTCGGTGCGCACCACCGGGGTGCCCAGGGCCGCCACGGCGCCGTAGGTGTTGCTGTGGCTGTCGCTGGCCACGCAGAAGCCGCCGGGGCGGACGAAGCCCTCCTCGACCATGATCTGGTGGCCGATGCCGCGGCCGGCGCCGTAGGCGGTGATGCCCTGGGCGGCGGCGAACTCGGCGATGGCCCGGTACTTGGCCTGGTTGGCCTCGCCCAGGTCCTGGATGTTGTGGTCCAGGGTGAACACGGGCTGGGCGGGAATCTTCACCTTGGCCACGCCCAGGCCCTGGAACTTGCCCATGACCGCGGAGGTGTTGTCGTGGGTCATGACGTGGTCGGGGGTCAGGGTCACGAAGTCGCCGGCGCGCACCTCGGCGCCCGGCGCAAGGCCCACGGCGTGGGACTGGACGATCTTCTCGATGACGGTCTGGGCCATGGCGGCGTGTCCTTCGGGGCCGGGGTACGCAGTGGCGGCAACGGGGGAAATCTAGGCGACGAAGCCCCGGGGGACAATCCCCGGGGCTCCGAATTTCCGTTGGCCCGGCGGGCGCCTAGTCGAGGGGCCGGGAGGGGCCGGGGTAGCTGTCGGAGATATACTCCACGAGGGTGTGGATCTGGATCTTCTGGTCCTTCGTGATCTGCTTGACCACGTCGCCGATGGAGATGATGCCCATCAGCACCTCGCCCTCCAGGACGGGCACATGGCGGATGCGCTGGCCGGTCATGATGCCCATGACCTCGCTCAGGTCCGTGTCCGGGGTCACGTAGATCACCCGGGCCGTCATGATCTCCCGCACGGGAGTATCGCGGGCGGTGCGGCCCTTGACCGTGATGAAGCGCAGGTAGTCGCGCTCGGTGACGATGCCTGCGATGCTGGGGCCCTCCTTGACCAGCATGGCGCCCACCTTGTACTCCACCATCCGCGTCACCGCGTCGAAGACGGTGTCGTCGGGCGTGACCGAGTAGATGGGGCCGTCGCCCTTGGCCTTGAGCAGTTCCCGGATGGTCTTCATGCGCGTCCCCTCCCATGTGAGCGTTCCGCCCCGGCGCCGGGGCCAAAGGAAATCCGTTCTCAGGATACACCGGACAGAATGTGGAGCGCAAGACTCCTTGATGATCGTCCCGCACCTTCGGCGTTCGCCGCGGCGGCCGCCGCGCCTTGCCCGACCGCTCCGGGCCGGTTATCCTGCCGGCGGCACCGCCCTTCCCCAACCCCCGGGAGCATGACCATGGCCGAGCCCAGGTTCAAGGACTTCGACGACCTGCGGGAGCACCGCGCCGCCGAGTTGCAGGCCGACCTCGCCGTCGACCTCGTGCACCCGGATCCGGAACGCCTGACGGCGCTCTGGCAGGCCGCCGGCGACGGCGAGTTCCGCCTGGCCCTGACCCAGGCCGCGGCCGACTACTGGGAGGCGGCCCTGCAGGCGTTCGCCAAGCGGACCGGCGCGGCCGTGCCCGAGGACCATTTCGCCATCGAGATCCTGCTCGACAGCTACGCCGACCCGGAGATGGGCCACACCCTCCTGCTGGAGCTGCACGCCTACTGCGGCAGCGAGCGCCTGGGGGACCTGTGCTGGGAGGTCTTCGACGACGCCGCCCTGGAGACCCGCTTCTGCCGCGAGTTCCCGGCCCGGGTGACCGAGCTGCTGGCCGCCCGCACCGACACCGCCGGCCTGACCTGCGAGGTGGAGGTCACCGAGGTGGCCGAGCTGTAGCCCCGCGGTCCCGGTTCATCGTTCCCAGCCCTCCTGCAGCTGCTCCCGCAGCTCGTCCGGGTCCGTCACCGGGGCCCGGCAGGCGCCGAACTCGCACACGTAGGCCGTGGCCTTGCCGTCCAGGGCGGTCTTGCCCGCGAGGGCGGGCGCCAGGGCGGCCAGGGCGGCGTCCGGCCCCGCCGCCGGCACCGTCGCCAGGACCGCACCGGGCGCGGGCAGGCCCAGGCAGGCCGTGCGCAGGGCTTCGGTGTCCGGGGCTCCCGGCGTGCCGGCGATGACCACCGCCCGGTGGGGCCACAGCAGCTTGCCCGCACCCTCCAGCCACCAGGCCATCTCCGGCCCCGCGTCCGCCAGCAGCCGGCCGCAGGCGTCCAGGGCCCGGCGGGCCTCGTCCCGGTAGGTGGCCTCGCCCGTCAATGCCTCCAGGTCCAGCAGCAGGTTGACCATGGCCGCGCCGCCGGAGGGCTCGACCGAGTCGAAGAACTCGACGGTGCGGCCCAGGGGCGCGCCGGTGGCGTCGTCGGCCAGGTACCAGCCGCCGCCGGCGCGGGCGAAGCGCGTCCGGGCGAGGTCAGCCAGCTCGCGCGCCTGGGCCAGACGCCGGGGCTCGCCCGAGACCTGGTACAGCTCCAGCAGGCCGGCGGCCAGGAAGGCGTAGTCGTCCAGCACGCCGCGCCCGGCGGTGCGGCCGTCCTCGCTGGTGCGCCACAGCGTGCCGTCGTCCTGCCGGTGCACGGCCAGCAGGTGGTCGGCGGCCCGGTCGGCGGCCTCGCGCCAGCGCGCCTGGCCGGTCAGCGCCGCCGCCCGCGCCAGTGCCTCCAGCACCAGGCCGTTCCAGGAGGCGACGACCTTGCGGTCCAGCCCCGGGGGCGTGCGCTCGGCCCGCGCCCGGCGCAGGGTCTCGCGGTGGCGGGCGAAGAGGCCCCGCACCTCGTCCTCGTCCCGGCCGTGGCGGACGGCCACGGCGGCCGGGTCGGTGCGGCGCGTCAGCACGCTGCGGCCGGTCTGCTCGAAGTTGCCCTCGTCGTCGACCCCCAGCAGGTCGGCCAGGACCGGGCCGTCGTCCGGGCCCGTGGCGGCGACGAGCTGCGTGCGGTCCCAGACGTAGAAGGTGCCCTCCTCGCCACCCGAGTCGGCGTCCCAGCTGGCGTAGAAGGCGCCGCGGGGGTCGCGCATCTCCCGCAGCAGGAAGTCCAGGACGTCCAGGCCGGTGGCGGTCCAGTCGGCGCGGTCCATGATCGCGCCCGCCTCCAGGTACAGCCCGGCCAGCTGCCCGTTGTCGTAGAGCATCTTCTCGAAGTGGGGCACGGTCCAGGCCGGGTCGGTGCAGTAGCGGTGGAAGCCGCCGCCCACGTGGTCCTGCAGGCCGCCGGCCTGCATGGCGTCGAGGGTGCCGGTGATCATCGCCGCCAGCTCGGGGTCGCCCTGGCGCCGCCACTCGTGCAGCAGCCAGCGCCACTTGATCGGCGTGGGGAACTTCTGCTGCTGGCGGAAGCCGTGCCAGGTGGCGTCGTGCTGCTCCTTGGCCTTTGCGACCGCGCCTGCGACCAGGCCCCGGGCCAGGTCGCCGCCGCCGCCCTGGCCCAGATCGCCGCGCCGGGCGATCTCCGCCGCCAGCTGCGCCGCCTGCTTTTCCAGCTCGCCGCGCTGGCTACGGTACACGTCGACGATCCGCTGCACCAGCTGCAGGAACTGCGGCTTGGGAAAATAGGTGCCCCCGTAGAAGGGCTGCAGGTCCGGAGTCAGGAACACCGACATGGGCCAGCCGCCGCGCCCGGTCATCATCTGCACGGCGTCCATGTAGACCGCGTCCAGGTCCGGCCGCTCCTCGCGGTCCACCTTGACGCTGACGAAGTGCCGGTTCATGAACACGGCCACGTCGTCCTGTTCGAAGACCTCGTGCTCCATGACGTGGCACCAGTGGCAGCTGCTGTAGCCGATGGACAGGAAGATGGGTTTGTCGCCGTCGCGCGCCGCGGCCAGGGCCTCGTCCCCCCAGGGGTACCAGTCGACGGGGTTGTGGGCGTGCTGGCGCAGGTACAGCGAGGGCTCGCCCTTGAGGTGGTTGCCGTGCTCGCGCAGGTACGAAGGGGTGCGTGGGTTCGCTGCGGCCATGGAGAAACCTGCCAGGTGGACGATGAAAACCAGCGCGGCGATGCGGCCCATGGTCGTCGTGAAACGGCGACGGTGCGGCCTCGTGAATCATGGTAGGGCAGGCGCGGGGTTCCGCAAGCGGGGCGGCCCGGGGACGCGTCAGGCGCCGTCGCGGGGGGCGGGACGGCTTTCCCGCGGAGCGTCGGCGCCTTCGTCCTGCGCCGCGAGCAGCTCGCGCAGCCGCTGCCGGCCGCGGCTGAGGCGGGCCTTGATGGTGCCCTCGATCTCGTCCAGGACCACGGCGATTTCCCGGGTGGTCAGGTCATCCCAGTAGTGCAGGCGGACCGCCTCGCGGGTGTCCTCGTCCAGCCGGGCGATGGCCCGGCGCACCCGCAGGCAGGCTTCTTCCAGCAGCATGGCGGCCAGGGGATCGGCGCCCTCGCCTTCGAGGCGGTCGTCCCCTGGGCCGAAGGCGTTCAGCGGCAGCAGGTTGCGTAGGCGGTAGCGCACCTGGTTCAGGGCGATGCGGTACAGCCAGGCACCCATGGTGGCGCCCTGCCAACGGAACCTGCCGAGGTTCTGCTGGGCCTGCAGGAAGGTCTCCGCGGTCAGGTCCTCGGCCAGTTCGCGGTCCAGCACCCGGTGGTAGCAGAGGCGGAAGACGCGGTCGTAGTACTTGGCGTAGAAGTGCATGAACGCCTCGGGGTCCGTGCGGGCGTTCAGCAGCCAGCGCTTCTCGATCTCGAGCTCGCGGGGGTCCATGGTCGGGGCTCCGGGCTGCGGGGGCCGGAAGGCGTCGATCTCGTTGGAGTGTAAGGGAATTCGTCCATCGGGGGCAAGAGAATTGACGTAGCGGCCACGGGCTGGAGCCGCAGGACGGCGAGGCATCCACGGCCGCTCCGGCGGACCGGACCGGCGTCGCGATCGAAGTCTATTGGGACATTAATGGGGATCCGGCACCAGGGGCTGACTAGTCCAGCAGCGTGCCCTCGTGGAAGCGCACCTCGCCCAGGGCGGCGAAGGTCATCGTCCGGGTGGTCACGAAGAAGCGCTGGCCCTGGACATCCACCACGGCGGTGGATTCGGTCTCCCAGTCCTTGGCCCTCAGGCGCGGCAGCAGTTCCGTGCGGACCGTCCGCAGTTCGGCCAGGACCCGCTGTTTGGCGTTGCCGTAGTCGGGGATGTCGACGTTGACCCTGCGCCCGGCGGCCAGACCCGTCGACTCCACGAGGAAGTCGTAGTAGGTCGCCTCGCCCACCGACTCCCCGGTGATTCCCACGACCACGTAGCTGCGGGCGTCCAGGTCGTCCTGGAGGTTCTCGGCGGCGATCCGCGCCTCTTCGGTGGCGTCCAGCGCGGCGATACCACCGCCCCGGAACGGTTGCCGCAACGTGCGCATCTCGCCGTGGCTGAGGCGGCCGCCTTCGACGAGCTCCTGCACGTCGCTGCCGATGGGCACGGGCGATCCAGGCCGCCGTCGCGTCGTCGATGAGGGTGGCGTTG
>JBHEPC010000146.1:0-3280 GCA_046260475.1 Candidatus Krumholzibacteriia bacterium
TCGGTCAGGGTCACGGCCGGCGCCTCGCCGCTGCGGTTGGCGCTGGTGGAGACCAGGGGGCAGGGCACCAGCCCCAGCAGGTCCCGCAGCCAGACCGGAGCGGGCACCCGCACGGCCACGGTGGCGCCGCCGCCGGTGACCTCGGGCGCCAGCTGCGGCGCCGCCGGCAACACCAGGGAGAAGGGACCGGGCCAGCATTGCCCCGCGTAGGCCAGCTGCCGCGCGTCCAGGGGCCCGAGCACCGTCCGGGCGGCCGCCAGCGACGCCGCCACCACCAGCAGCGGCTTGTCCCCGGGCCGGCCCTTGAGGGCCGCCACCTTGCGCACCGCCGCCGGCCGGTCCACCCGGGCGTGCAGCCCCGGCAGGGTGTCGGTGGCGAGCAGCAGGACGCCGCCCTCCGCGAGCAGGCGGGCGGCGTCCGCAGCCTGTGCCAGGCGGCGGGTCACCGTCAGCGGCCGCCCTCGGCCAGCTCGCGACGGTAGTCCTCCAGCGCGGCGGCCACCTGCGGATCCTTCAGGGCCAGGATGCGCGCCGCCAGCACCGCCGCGTTGCGGGCGCCGGCGCCGCCCACGGCCACCGTCGCCACGGGCACCCCGGGCGGCATCTGCACGATGGACAGCAGGGCGTCGAAGCCCGCCAGCGGGCCCGAGGCCAGCGGCACGCCGATCACCGGCTTGGCCGTCAGCGAGGCCACCACGCCCGGCAGGTGCGCGGCCAGGCCGGCCGCGGCCACGAAGACCTCCGTGCCGCCCGCCTCGGCCTCGGCCACCAGGCGGTGGACGGTGGCGGGCTGGCGGTGGGCCGAGGCCACCTCGATGCGCCAGCTCAGGCCGAAGCGCTCGAGCAGGGGCACCATCTTCTCGACCTCGGGCAGGTCGCTCGCGCTGCCTGTCAGGACCAGGACCCGCGGCGCCGCCGCCTTGCCGTCAGCCATGTTGCCTGCCTCCCTTGCCGGCGATGTCCCGCCGGTACGTCAGTCCCTCGAAGTGCACGCCGTCCAGCAGCGCGTAGGCCGCGCCGCGCGCCGCGGCCAGGGTGCCGCCCACACCGACGGCGCCCAGCACGCGACCGCCGGCGGTGACCAGGCGGCCGTCCTTGACGGCCGTGCCCGCGTGGATGATCCAGCGGTCGCCGGCCTCGCCGGCCGGCAGTTCCACGGCGCGGCCCTTCAGGTACTGCCCGGGATAACCGTCCGCCGCACCGACCACCACCACCGCGTGCCGCTCCCAGTCGCTGAGGGCCGCCCCGGGCCAGTCGGCCGGCGCGCCGGGCGTCTCGGCCGGCAGCCCCTGCAGGTAGGCGCCCAGGTTGCCGGTGGCGGTGGCGTGGCAGAGATCCAGCAGGTCGCCGGTCAACAGCGGCAGCACGACCTGGGTCTCCGGGTCGCCGAAGCGGCAGTTGAACTCCAGGACCGAGGGGCCGTGGTCGGTGAGCATCAGCCCCGCGTAGAGCACGCCCCGGTAGGGGATGTCCCGGCGCCGCAGCTCCGCCAGCACCGGCAGCACGATGCGGGTGTCGATGGCCGCCATCAGGTCCTCGTCCAGGGCCACCGGCGCGAACGCGCCCATGCCGCCGGTGTTCGGACCGGCGTCCCCCTCGCCGATGCGCTTGTGGTCGCGGCTGGGGGCGAGCAGCGCGTAGTCCTGGCCGTCGGTGACGACCAGCACCGACAGCTCCGGCCCGAACAGGCAGTCCTCCACGAGGATGCGCAGGCCCGACTGGCCGAACTGCTGCGCCTCCAGGCACAGGCGGATGTGGGCCTCGGCCTCCTCCCGCGAGTCGCACACGGCCACGCCCTTGCCCTGGGCCGCGCCGCAGGCCTTGATCACCACCGGCAGGTCCGCCGTGTCCAGGTGCTTGAGCGCCTGGTCCACGCTGCTGAAGGCGTGGTAGTGGGGCGTCGGCACCCCCGCGGCCGTCAGCACCTCCTTGGCGAACTCCTTGTCCCCCTCCAGGCGCGCGCCCATGGCGCCGGGGCCGAAGACCGCCACGCCGGCCCGGTGCAGGTGGTCGGCCAGGCCGGCGATCAGCGGATCCTCGGGCCCGACGATGACCAGCTCGATCTCCTCGCGCAGGCAGAAGGCCACCACCTGCTCCGGCTTCAGGGGGTCCAGCTTTACGTTCGCCGCGTGGCGCGCGGTGCCCGGGTTGCCGGGCGCGGCGTGGAGCTCCGGCTTGCGGGACGAGGCCGCCAGCTGGCGGACCAGGGCGTGTTCGCGGCCGCCCGCGCCGATGACGAGTACCTTCATGGCCATGGCTGCGCTTCCTCCGGGGTGAAGGCGGCAGCACCGGCGCCGCCCGGACCGAGGGTAACCCACGGCCCGGGGGGCGACAACCCGATTCGGCGGTTCAGGCAGGGACGATGCGGGTGCCGGCGGTGCCGGCGATGGCGGCCAGGACCTGCTCCGGCGCGGCGATGACCACCTCGCGGCCGCCGCCGGCGAGGAAGGACAGGGCGGCCTCGATCTTCGGGCCCATGCTGCCGGCGGGGAACTCGCCTGCGGCCAGCAGCGCGGCCGCCCGGTCGGCCGGCAGCACGTCCAGGGCCTCCTGGTCGGGCCCGCCGAAGTCGACGCAGACCTTCTCCACCTGGGTGACGATCACCAGCACGTCCGCACCCACCAGGCGGCCCAGCAGAGCGCTGGCCCGGTCCTTGTCGATGACCGCGTCCACCCCCTCAAGGTCGCCGTCGGCCCGCCGCACCACCGGGATGCCGCCGCCGCCCACGGCGATCGTGACCACGCCCGCGTCCAGCAGGGCGCGGATGGCCTCCCACTCCACGACCTCCACCGGCAGGGGGCTGGGCACCACCCGGCGCCAGCCGCGGTTCGCGTCCTTGACCACGGCCCAGCCGTACTCCTGGCGCAGGCGCTCGGCCTGCTCCTGGTCGTAGAACGGGCCGATGGGCTTGGTGGGCCGGCCGAAGGCGGGATCGTCCCGGTCCACCAGCACCTGGGTCACCGCGCTGACCACGGGCTTGGCCACCCCCGCCCGGCGCAATTCGTTCTGCAGGGCCTGCTGGAGCATGAAGCCCAGGCCGCCCTGACTGTCGGCGCCGCAGACGAACATGGGCATGGCGGGGATGCCGTGCACCGCCTGGCCCGCGTCGCCGCGCAGCACGATGTTGCCGACCACCGGTCCGTTGCCGTGGGTCAGCACCACCTCGTGGCCGGTGGCGGCCAGCTCCGCCACCTGGGCCATGGTGGTCCGGGTGATGGCCAGCTGCTCGGCGAACGTGCCCTGCGCCCCGGCCGGGATGATGGCGTTGCCCCCCAGCGCG
>JBHEPC010000150.1:0-4263 GCA_046260475.1 Candidatus Krumholzibacteriia bacterium
GCCCCGGTGGGCCTGCTCGAAGCGGCCCTGGCGGTCGGCCACCGCGCCGGTGTAGGCGCCCTTGACGTGGCCGAAGAGCTCGCTCTCCAGCAAGGATTCCGACAGGGCCGAGCAGTTGACCTGCACGAAGGGGCCGCCGGCGCGCCCGCTGCCCTCGTGGATGGCCCGGGCTACCAGCTCCTTGCCGGTGCCGCTCTCCCCGCGGACCAGCACCGTGGCGTCGCTGCCGGCCACGTCGGTGATCAGGCCGAACAGCTCCTGCATCTTCGGGTCGCGCCCCACCAAGCGCCCGAGGCGCGTGCGGCCGCTCATCTGCTGGCGCAGGGTGGTCACCTCGGTCACGTCGCCCAGGATCAGGGCCAGGCCCAGGGGCGTGCCGTCCCGGTGGCGCAGGGCGGCGGTGCGCAGCAGCACGTGGCCCAGCTGGTCGCCGGCCAGGCGCACGGTGGTCTGGAAGTCGACGATGGGCTGCCCCGAGCGCAGGGTCTCGGCCAGGCTGTCCCGGGGGCATGAGGCCGGCCCGAACAGGTCGCAGACCGGCGTTCCGGCCAGGTCCCAGCGGCTGCGGCCGAGGATCTCCTCCGCCGCCGGGTTCATCGACAGGATCCGCAGCTGGGGATCCACCGCCAGGATGCCCTCGCGCAGGGAGGTGATGATCGACAGCACGCTGCCGGGCTGGACCTGGCCCAGCAGGCGGGCGATGGAAACCGAGGCGCCGTCCGCGGCCATGCAGGGACCTCCTGTTGCATGCAACAATATCGTTGCAACATTATCGCTGCATTCAACGCCGCGGGCAAGCGACAGTTTCGCCGCGGCGCGCTGCAGGCCCCTCTCTTGCGGGAATTTTTATGTTGTTTTATAATGACATACAGCAATCAGGCGCCGACCGCCGGCCCGCCCTGCCGACCCTGGCACACCGGGTGCATGGGCCCCAACCGAACGCGCAAGACTTCCGGCCGTCGTTGCACACGGCCGCTTCACCGCCCCCGCGGGCAGCGAAAGGAACCGAACCATGGCGAACGTGATGCACTTCGACAGCAAGAACTTCCAGGACGAGGTCCTGAAGAGCGACCAGCCGGTGCTGGTGGACTTCTGGGCCCCCTGGTGCGGCCCCTGCAAGATGATCGGGCCCATCGTCGAGGAGCTGGCCACGGAGTTCGCGGGCAAGGCGAAGATCGGCAAGATCAACGTCGACGACAACCAGGAGCTGGCCGGCCAGTTCGGCATACGCGGCATCCCCACGGTGATGCTCTTCAAGGGCGGCGAGGTCGTGGGCAGCTTCGTGGGCCTGCGCTCGAAGGAGGACCTGGCCGGCGCCCTGAACGACGTGGTCTAGACCGTCAACCACCATCCTCCAGCCGGAGAGGGACCCCATGCCCGGATTCCTGGACGGCGTGAAGCGGATGTTCAGCGCCGGCACGGCCCAGCGCAACAACATCGTCTTCATCGTCTTCGACAGCTGCCGCTGGGACGCCTACCAGGCCGCCCGCACGCCCAACCTCGACCGGATCGGCAAGGCCGAGCGGCGCTACAGCTACGCCAGCTGGACCAGCCCCAGCCACTACACCTTCCTGATGGGCATGGTCCCCCACCAGAGCCCCAAGGGCGTGTTCGCCTCGAACGTGTACCGGGACGAGTTCGCCCTCTGGTCCCAGCGCCTGAACATCCCGGACGTGGAGTTCGCCAAGTTCGTCCCCCAGCTGTCGCTGCCGCTGTTCCTGAAGTCCCAGGGCTACCGCACCGAGGGCGTGGTCTCGCTGCCGGTGCTCAACCCCATGACCAACCTCTCGGTGGGCTTCGACCGCTATGAGCTCGCCCCCAACCACAACGATCTGGGGAAGATCCTCGAGGGCGACGGCACCTTCGCCGGCATCACGCCGGCCAAGGACGAGCCGGCCTTCTACTTCCTCAACACCGGCGAGACCCACTACCCCTACCTGCTGCCGGGTGAGACCGCCGACGACCTGCCCCACATCAGCGGCGTGCACGGGGTGTTCAAGCACCTGGACGACTTCCTGAAGAACCCGTCGGAGTTCCTCGAGGGCAAGCAGGAGGACGAGTTCTTCACACCGCAGCAGTTCCGGGCCTTCTACGAGAAGCAGATCGCCTGCGTCGAGCACCTGGACGCGGTCGTCGGCCGCTTCATGGACCGCTGCCCGCCGAACACCTACTTCATGATCATGTCCGACCACGGCGAGCTCTTCGGCGAGGACGGCTACTTCGGGCACGGGCCCATCTTCCACGAGAAGGTCTTCGAGGTCTTCTACCTGGAGGGAAGGCTGCCCTGACCCGAATCAGCGGTGGCGCCCGACGATCGCCGGTGTCACCTGATCGAGGCGCGTCCAGGGGGCGATGAACCCGGCCGCCCCCGGCCCCCAGGCCATCAGCGGCACCGGGTTGGCCGTGTGGCGACGGGTGCGCAGGTCCTCCAGGTTGCCGTGGTCGCTGGTCAGCAGCAGCAACGCATCCGGCGGCAGCGTATCCAGCACCGCGCCCAGGAACGCATCCAGCTTCGCCAGCTCCGCCCACGCCCGTTCCGGCTCGCCGCTGTGCCCCGCCTTGTCCGTCTGGAAGTACTCGTAGAGCACGAAGTCGTAGTCGGCGGCCGCACGTCCCAGCACACGGCCGGCCTCAACCGGTGTCAGCGGGTCCAACGCGAAGCCCATCCCGCGCAGCTCGGCGTTGGTGAACTCCTGGTAAAGGGACCGTCCGGCGGCCACGTCGTCGAGGGTGAAGAAGGGCAGGTCGGCGGCCAGGTTGGCCACCGTGGTCGCCGAGAACTGCAGCTGCCGCTCGCGGGGGAACTCGAAGAAGCGGGGCCGGAAGGCGTTGAGGAAGCAGGCGCGGCAACCGAGACGGGTCAACTGGCGCAGCACCGAGTGCTCCAGCAGGATGGCGCGCAGGGCGTCGTTGGGGAAGCCGGTCAGGTGCTTGCCCAGCGCGGCCTGGGCGTTGACCCCCGACAGCAGGGTGGTCTGGCCGGTGGCGCTCTGGGGCAGGCCGTCGACGCCCAGGACCGCGTCCAGCGGCCGGGCCCAGCCGCCGCGGGGCATGGCCACGGCAGCGGCCGTGGGCATCGTCGGCAAGCGCAGCAGCTCGCCCCCGTAGGCATGCTGGGGGTTGGAGGCCGCGTCCGGGTCGCCCCAGCCGAAGCCATCGATGAACAGCAGCACCGTGCGCACCTGCGGCTCCCGTCACGAGAGAAGGCCCCTTCCCGGTGGGAAGAGGCCTTCGGTCTGGTACCCCCTACGGGACTCGAACCCGTGTTACCGCCGTGAGAGGGCGGCGTCCTAGACCGCTAGACGAAGGGGGCGCCTGTATGTCGCCAGGCCAGCGGCCCGGACCATTGTCGTGGTTGCCCGGGGAGGACTCGAACCCCCATCGACTGATCCAGAGTCAGCTGTCCTGCCATTGGACGACCGGGCAATCGGAAGGCGAAATATACACGGCGCCCCCGGAGCGCGCAAGGTCAAGACGCCGATTTTGTGGCCCCGCCGCGGGCCGCGTGCGGCCCGGTTCCCGGCGCCCGGACGGGCCGCTGATAATCGCGTAAAGCGCTGTGCAGGAAGCGATGCAGGGCCTCGGGCGACTCCAGGTCCAGGGGGCCGAGAGTCCACCAGGCGGGGGTCACCAGGAAGGGCTCGGTCTGGGGGCCGCCGATGCCCCCGTGGCTGCTGAGTTGCTCCTCGAAGACCACCACCCGCTGCCGGTCCGCCAGCCAGGCCCCGTTGACGATCAGGTCGCCGCTGTCGCGGTAGGACAGCAGCTGGGCCAGCTCCGCGGCCCAGTGGTCCGGGTCGCCGTAGGGTGCCAGGGGGTCGCGGTGCCCGCCCCGCGCGCCGGTGATCAGGTTGCGGATGCCGTCGTCGGTGAGCGCCACCGCGTCGCCGAACAGGCGCGCCGCCGCCACGAAGCCCACCCCCGGGTGCCGCGCCAGCCCCTCGACGAGCCCCGGATAGCGCTCGACGATCTCCTCCAGGGGCAGGGGCTCGTCGTGCCCGGTGAAGTAGATGTGGGCCAGGCAGCCGGAGGCGCAGACGACGGCCTTGGCGTCCGGCGGCTCGGGGCGGTGGTCCGTCCGCCCCGGGGCGATGGCGGCCAGGGTGCGCCGGCCCCGGGAGGCGGCCCAGCCCAGGCGGCGGGCGCCGGACTCGTCCAACTCGGCCAGCAGGGCGGCAGTGTAGCTGCGGTCGGGGTTGAAGGCCCGCCCCGGCTCGGTGGGCCGGGTCCGCGAGTCGCCCACCAGCCGGGCCACGGTCGTCT
>JBHEPC010000168.1:0-7335 GCA_046260475.1 Candidatus Krumholzibacteriia bacterium
GCCTGATGACCGACCAGGCGCCGCGCTCGAGCTGGCAGATCGCCCGCGACACCTTCACCGCCGCGACCGGCGGCCGGGCGCCGGCGCCGGAGCAGGACACCGACCGCGCCTTCGAGCAGCGCTGGCAGGCCTTCGTCCACGACGGCTTCCTGCAGGGCAGCGGCCGCGAGCGGGGCGAGGCCCTGGCCCTGGCCGGCGGCGCCATCGCGGCCCCGGTCGCGGGCCCGGAGCTGGGCCCGCAGAACCTGGAGATTGTCTTCGCCCCCGACCAGAGCGTGTGGGACGGCCGCTTCGCCGACAACGCGTGGCTGCAGGAGATGCCGGACTACATGTCCAAGCTGACCTGGGACAACGCCGCGCTGATCGGCCCGGCCACCGCCGACGCCCTGGGCGTCCGCCACGGCGACGTGGTGCAGTTGAACCTGGGCGGCCGCACCGTCGACGCCCCGGTGTACGTGCAGCCGGGGCAGGCCCGCTGGTCGGTGACCGTGCCCCTGGGCTACGGCCGCGGCGACTGCGGGCGCGTGGGCCGGGACATCGGCTTCGACGCCTACCGCCTGCGCACCTTCGCCGCCCGGGACTTCGCCGCCGGCCTGCAGGTGGCGCGCACCGGCCGCCGGTACGTCCTGGCCACCACCCAGGATCACCACGCCATCGACCAGCGGGGCGCCGCCGAGGTCCAGTCCCGGGCGCCGCGCCTGGTGCGCGAGGGTACGCTGGCGGACTACGAGGCCGACGGCCACTTCGTCGACCATCTGGGCATCCACCACCCGCCCCTCGAGTCGCTGTGGAAAGAGAAGGAGTACGACGGCTACAAGTGGGGCATGGGCGTCGACCTGAACGCCTGCAACGGCTGCAACGCCTGCCTGATCGGCTGCCAGAGCGAGAACAACGTCCCCGTCGTGGGCAAGGACGAGGTGGCCCGCGGCCGCGAGATGAGTTGGATCCGCCTGGACCGCTACTTCCTGGGCGACCCCGAGGAGCCGACCGTCACGCCCCAGCCGGTGGGCTGCGTCCACTGCGAGCTGGCGCCCTGCGAGCAGGTGTGCCCGGTGGCCGCGACCCTGCACACGGACGAGGGCCTGAACGCCATGGTCTACAACCGCTGCGTGGGCACCCGCTACTGCTCCAACAACTGCCCCTACAAGGTGCGGCGGTTCAACTGGTTCAACAATTTCGAGGATCTGACGGCCACCCAGCGCCTGGTGCTGAACCCGGACGTGACGGTGCGCGCCCGCGGCGTCATGGAGAAGTGCACCTACTGCGTGCAGCGCATCGAGAAGGCCCGCGTGGCGGCCCGGGTCGAGGGACGGCGGATCATGGACGGCGACATCACCCCGGCCTGCGCCCAGACCTGCCCCACCGAGGCCATCGTCTTCGGCGACCTGAACGACCCGACCAGCCGGGTCAGCCGGATGCGGGAGGACAGCCGCGCCTACGACCTGCTGGGCTACCTGAACGTCAAGCCGCGCACCTTCTACCTGGCGCGGCTGCGCAACCCGAACCCGGAGATCGCGCCGGCCCGGATGCACGACGGGCACGGCGGCGGCCACGGCTAGGCCGGGCCGCGCGCGGCGGGCACACGAGACCCCGGAACCGCCCAACCACGGAACTGGAGCCTGAAACATGAAATCGCCGGTCACCGATCCCCTGGACAACACGCTGGACGACCCGACGCGGCCGCCCGAGCTGGTCCTGGGGAACAACGACTTCACGACGCTGACCGCGAAGGTCTCGGACATCGTCCTGGAGCGCCGGACGCCGCGGGCGTGGTACGTGGCCTTCGTCGCCACGGCCGGCCTGACGGGCATCCTGTTCCTGATGATCGGGTACCTGTTCGTCAAGGGCGTCGGCGTGTGGGGCCTGAACAACCCCGTGGGCTGGGGCTGGGCCATCGTGAACTTCGTGTTCTGGGTGGGCATCGGCCACGCGGGCACGCTGATCTCGGCGATCCTCTTCCTGCTGCGCCAGAAGTGGCGCACCTCCATCAACCGCTTCGCCGAGGCCATGACCATCTTCGCGGTCATCTGCGCCGGCATCTTCCCGGGCATCCACGTGGGCCGGGTCTGGGTGGTCTACTGGCTGTTCCCCATCCCCAACTACCAGGCCATGTGGCCCAACTTCCGCAGCCCGCTGCTGTGGGACGTGTTCGCCGTGGGCACCTACGCCACCGTCTCGCTGCTGTTCTGGTACACGGGCATGGTGCCCGACCTGGCGACCCTGCGCGACCGCGCGCGCGGGAGGCTGCAGCAGATCATCTACGGCTTCTTCGCCCTGGGCTGGCGGGGCAGCCATCGCCACTGGCACCGCTACGAGAAGGCCTACCTGATCCTGGCGGGCCTGGCCACGCCGCTGGTGCTGTCGGTGCACTCGGTGGTGTCCTTCGACTTCGCCACCAGCCAGCTGCCGGGCTGGCACACCACCATCTTCCCGCCCTACTTCGTGGCGGGCGCCGTGTTCTCGGGCTTCGCCATGGTGGGCACCCTGCTCATCCCGGCGCGGCAGTGGTTCGGGCTGAAGGAGTTCATCACGCTCCACCACCTGGAGAACATGAACAAGATCATCCTGGCCACGGGCTCGATGGTGGGCTTCGCCTACGCCACCGAGTTCTTCATCGCCTGGTATGGGGGCAACCCCAACGAGAGCTTCGCCTTCGTCAACCGCGCCTTCGGCCCCTACGCCTGGGCCTACTGGATCATGGTCAGCTGCAACGTGATCACGCCGCAGCTGTTCTGGATCAAGCGCATCCGCACCTCGGTCCCGGTGATGTGGGTCCTGTACATCTTCGTGAACATCGGCATGTGGTTCGAGCGCTTCGTGATCACCGTGACCTCGCTCTCGCGCGACTTCCTGCCCTCGAGCTGGGCCTACTACAAGCCGACCATCGTCGACATCCTGACCTTCGCCGGCAGCTTCGGGCTGTTCTTCACCCTGGTGCTGCTGTTCATCCGCTTCCTGCCCATGGTGGCCATGGCCGAGGTCAAGACGGTGATGCCCATCGCCGACGCCCACAGCGGCGAGCGGCGCTCGGTGGGCGACTACCACGGCGACATCCCGCGGCACGTGCGCGGGCGGGGCGATCCGGACAATCGGAAAAATCCGGACAATCAGGACAATCCTGGCGATCGGGAAGGAGGGCGCCGCTGATGGCCGCCAACCACACGGGCCCCCTCTACGGCCTGCTCACCGAGTTCGACACCGCCCCCGCCCTCGTGCAGGCGGTGACGAAGGTGCGGGAAGCCGGCTTCCGGCACTGGGACGTGCACACGCCGTTCCCGGTCCACGGCATGGACGACGCCATGGGCATCCGCGGCACGCGGCTGCCTTTCCTGATCCTGGGCGGAGGCATCACGGGCCTGGGCCTGGCCACGCTCATGCAGTGGTGGATGAACGCCGTGGACTACCCGTTCCTGATCTCGGGCAAGCCCCTGTTCGGCCTGCCGGCGAACATCCCCGTCATGTTCGAACTGACGGTGCTGTTCAGCGCGTTTGCGGCCTTCTTCGGCATGTGGGGCCTGAACGGGATGCCGAAGCTGTACCACCCGCTGTTCACCAGCCGCCGCTTCCGGCGGGCGACGCAGGACCGCTTCTTCATCGTGATCGAGGCGCGCGACCCGCAGTTCGACGCCGAGCGGACGTGGGCCTTCCTGGCCTCCCTGGGCGGCAGCGTCGTCGAGGCCGTGGGCGAAAGCACGGAGGACTGAGCGATGCCCCGTTGGATCCTGTACCTGCTGCTGTTGGTGACGGCGCTGACGCTCATCCCCATCGGGCTGATCTACCGGTCCAGCCACTCGGCCAAGGACCAGCCCCGCGTGCAGATCGTCTACGACATGGACCAGCAGGCCTACTACAAGCCGCAGTCGGAGAACCCGTTCTTCGCCGACGGCCAGAGCATGCGGAAACATCCGGCCGGCACCGTGGCCCGGGGCCGGCTGCAGGGGGACGAGGCCTTCTGGCACGGCACCGCCGGCGCCGACACGGTCTTCGTCGAGGACTTCCCCCTGGAGGTGACGCACGAGCTGGTGCTGCGCGGCCGCGACCGCTACGCCATCCACTGCGCGCCCTGCCACGGGACCGCGGGCGACGGCGACGGCCTGGTGCACCGGCGGGCGGCTGCCCTGGCCGAGGGCACCTGGACCCCGCCCACGGACCTGACCACGGCGGCCATCGCCGCGCGGCCGATCGGGCACGTCTACAACACGATCACCAACGGGATCCGCAGCATGCCGGCCTACGGGCCGCAGATCGCGCCGCAGGACCGCTGGGCCGTCGCGGCCTGGGTGCGGGTGCTGCAGACGGCCCGCAACGCGACCATCGACGACGTCCCCGTGGACGTCAGGGCGAAGCTGCAGTAGCGCGCCCCCGGAACACGGCGCCGGCCCCGCGGGGCCGGCCGAGCACGGAGAGTGGGCTTTGGCTCAACACCACGTTCCCAGCCTGTCGGACACGAAGACGACCCTCGAGGGCCTGGGCGGGCGCGTCTTCGCGGTCAGCGCCGCGGTCGGCGTGCTCGGCCTGGCGGCCACGCTCGTCCTGGGCCTGGCCGAGGGCGACGGCCTGCGCCGCTGCGGCTACTCGTACCTCGTGAATTACGCCTTCTTCCTGTCCATCAGCCTGGGGGCCCTGTTCTTCGTGCCCATCCAGTACGTGACCAAGGCCAGCTGGAGCATCGTGGTGCGCCGGCTGGCCGAGGTCATGGCCGCCGCCCTGCCGGTGATGGCCGTGCTGGCGGTGCCGGTGTTGCTGCTCGCCTCGCAGGTCTACAGCTGGGCCGTGCCCGCGGCCCGCGACGACCCGCTGCTGGCCCACAAGGCGGCCTACCTCAGCCCGCTGTGGTTCACGGTGCGCTGGGTGATCTACTTCGGGCTGTGGACCTGGCTGGCGATGACCTTCTGGCGCCGGTCGGTGGCCCAGGACACCAGCGGCGACCTCGGCGTCACGCGGAAGCTGGAGAACCTCAGCGGCTTCGCCCTGCTGGTCTACGCCCTGACCGTGGCCGCGGCGGCCTTCGACCTGCTGATGAGCGTGGACTTCGTCTGGTTCAGCACCATGTTCGGCGTCTACTACTTCGCCGGCGGGCTGGTCACCTTCTTCGCGGTGCTGACGCTGGTTACCATGGGTCTGCAGAGCACCGGGCGCCTGACCCGCATCGTCAGCGCCGAACACTTCCACGACTACGGCAAGCTGATGTTCGCGTTCACCTTCTTCTGGGGCTACATCGCCTTCAGCCAGTACATGCTGTACTGGTACGCGAACATCCCCGAGGAGACCTACTGGTTCCTCGCGCGCAGCCGCGAGGGCTGGGGCAAGCTGGGGTTGGTGATCCTGTTCGCGGCCTTCGTGCTGCCGTTCGCGGGGCTGATCTCCCGCTACGCCAAGCGCAACCGGCCCATGCTGGCCTTCTGGGCCGTCTGGATCGTCGCCGCCCAGTGGCTGAACCTGTACTGGGTGGTCATGCCCGAGTTCAGCGGGCACTTCGTCTTCGGGCCCATGGACGTGACGGCGTTCCTGGGCGTCGGCGGCGTCTGGCTGGCGGTCGTGACGCGGCTGGCCATGGGCGCCTCGCTGGTGCCGACCCGGGACCCGCGCCTGGGCGATTCGCTGCGCTTCGAGAACGCATAGCCGACGCAACGAGACGGGAGAGGACACATGGCTGCGGCCGAGACGAAATCCGGATTCGCCACCTTCGCGGTGGTCACCAGCGCCGTGGCGGCGCTGGTCATGGTCCTGGTGCTCGCGCTGTTCCTGCAGGGCGGCTACCGGGCCGCGCGGGCCCGCGAATACCAGGCCAAGGTGCTGGCGCCCGTGGACTACGAGCTGCTGATCTACCGGGAAGGGCAGCAATCCCGCCTGGCCGAGGGCTACCGCTGGCTCGACCGGGAGCAGGGCGTGGTGGGCGTGCCCATCGAGCGCGCGATCGAGCTGGTCGTCGAACGCGGCGGCCGCTGAGCCGGCCCCAGGGACAGGAGACGCCGTGACGGGCATCGCGAACGCAGTGAACCACCTGGCGAGGAGTTTTCCCGTGGACCTTGGCAGTCTGAGCGGATCCCTGGCCGCGTCGGCCTTCGGGCCGGGCGCGGCGCCCCTGGCGACGGTCCGGTCGGGCGCCTGGCTGCCCGAGGCCGCCGGCGCCGGCGCGGCGGCGGTGGACCGGCCGCTGCTGGTCCTGATCCTGGCGGGCGCGGCGGCCGTGGCGCTGGTGACCGGCCTGGCCCTGGCCTGGGTGCTGCGCTTCCGCCGCCGCGACGAGGCCGCCCGCGGCGCGCCGGCCGGCCGGCCGAACCTCCTGCTGCTGGGGGCCTGGACCCTGGCCGCGGCCGCCTTGGCCGGCGGGGCCTTCGTGGCGGGCCTGGGCGGGTTCGTCGACCAGGCGGTCGCGCCCTACGGCGCCTACGACATCGCGGTCACCGCGCGGCAGTGGTCCTGGTCCTTCACCTACCCCAACGGCTGGACGGCCGACACCTTGCACGTGCCCCTGGGCCGGCCGGTCCGGCTGACCCTGGCCAGCGAGGACGTGGTGCACGGCCTCTCGGTGCCGGCCCTGCGCCTGAGCGAGACGATCCTGCCGGGCCGCGCCGCCGAGGCCTGGTTCGAGGCCACCCTCGCCGACACCTTCACCCTGCGCAGCGACGTCTACAGCGGCGACGGCTATGACGGCATGGCCACCGCGCTGATCGCCGAGTCCCAGCCCGCGTTCCAGGCCTGGCTCGACCGGGTCAGCGACATCTTCTCCGGCCGCACCGACGTCGAGGTGGGCGAGCTCCTCTACAACCGCAAGGGCTGCGTGGCCTGCCACAGCCTGGACGGCACCAAGCGCGTGGGGCCCTCGTTCCTGGACGCCTACGGCCACGAGGTCGAGCTGCGCGACGGCGGCAGCGTGGTGGCGGACGACGCCTACATCCGGGAGTCGATCCTCGAGCCCAACGTCCGGATCGTCGCCGGCTACGAGCCCGTGATGACACCCTACGCGGGCCAGATCACCGACCGCGAGATCGCGGCCGTCACCGCCTGGCTGAAGACCCTGTCCGGCCAGGGCGGCGATGCGGCCGCGGCGGCATCCGACACGACCGGCACGACCGGCACCACCGGCACCGGCGGGGCCGGGCAGAAGGAGACCGAATGAGCGGCGGCAGCGGCGCCCCGAGAACGGGCTACCTGGGCGAGGACGCGGCTCCCGGCGGCTGGCTGGGCACCCGCGACCACAAGCGGATCGCGGTCCTGTTCCTGGGCTGGAGCCTGGGCGTGTTCCTGCTCGGCGTGATCTACGCCGTGCTGATGAAGCTGCGGGCCCAGAGCGGCATCATCGACACCCACACCTACCACCAGATGCTGACC
>JBHEPC010000229.1:0-3322 GCA_046260475.1 Candidatus Krumholzibacteriia bacterium
CTGGCGGGCGGCGGCGGCCGCCGCCTCGCCGCCCAGGGCTGCGAAGTAGGCCTGGCGCACCTGCAGCCGCAGGTCAAGGCTGTCGCCGGCGGCGTCGGCCAGGCTGGCCCGCCAACCGGCTTCGGCCGCCCGCCGCTCGGCGCCCAGGCGCCCGCCGGTGTACAGGGGCGCCCGCAGACCCAGAGCCAGCTCGGCAGCGGTGCCGTCGCCGAACTCGAGGCGGCGGATCCCCGTGGCCGTGGGCACCTCCAGGGTCATGGTCTCGGTCACGTAGGCGGCGCTGCCCTGCAGGCCCAGCACCGGCAGGCGCGCCGCGTCGGCGGCGTCGGCCCCGGCGCGGCCGGCGTCGGCCCGGGCGCGGGCCGCCGCCAGACCGGGCGATACGGCCAGGGCGGCCTGCTCGCAGCGGGCCAGGGACCAGGCGGTGTCGGCGGCCGCAGGAACGGTGGCGGGGACGGCCGCCGTCGCGGCGCCGGCACCAGCCGCCGCCAGGACCGTCGGCACGAGCGCGAGGATCGTCCGGATGCCCATCTTCACTCCTCCTTCTTGCCGGCGATGGTCCGGGAGACCATGGTCCCGGCCGCTGCGGCCAGGGCCGCCGCGGCGACCGGTTCGCGGGGATCCAGGCCGAAGACCTCGGCCAGCAGGGGCGCGAAGGCCATCGTCCCGTGGCCGATGGCGAAGATGATCACCAGCAGGTGGGCCGTGGGGATGCCCCCGGTCAATCCGCCGGCCTCGGCCGACTCCGCCAGGGTCGCCAGATGACGGCGCAGGCCCAAGGGCCCGCGATCGCCCATCTCCCGCACCAGGGCCGGCAGCCTCGGCGCTCCATCGACCATCTCCCTGATCAGGAGCTGGCGCAGCTCCGGGTTCTCGCGGCTCATGGTCATGACATGCCCCGGCATGGCCGCGAGGAACGCCGCGGGGTCGGGCTCCCGGGCGGTCATCTCCTTGACGAAGGCGAACAGGCGGGTGAATTCCCGCTCCACCACCTGGCGGTAGAGCTGCTCCTTGTTGCCGAAGTAGTAGTGGATCATGGCGAGGTTCACGCCTGCCGCCTCGGCGATGCTGCGGGTCGAGGTGCCGGCGAATCCCTGGGCCGCGAACAGGCGGCGCGCGGCGGCGAGGATCGCCGCCTGGGGGCCGTCCGGGGAGGGCTCCGGCGCAGCCTGGCCGGGGGTGGCCGGGTCCGCGCCACGGGGGCCGGCGGCGTCGGGGCGGGAATCCTGGGACATGGCATGGCTCCTGGCTGGGCGGTGGTCGGTCGATTGACTTAATCATATGATTAAACACCAACCGGCCGTTTGTCAAGACCGCGGCGCGGATTTTATGGCGTGAAAGTGGCGGTAGCTCGGGGTCGCAGGCAGGTCAGACCCGGTCCGGCTCGCCCCCCGGCCGCCGGACCATGGCGTCGCACACCTTGTAGCCGAACTGCTCGTACAGCCCGTGGGCGTCCCGGGTGCGCAGGACCTGCTGGGCGACCGCGCCCACGTCCGGGTGCTCGTCCAGGCAGTGCATCATCCACTTGCCCAGCCCGATGCTGCGGTGGTCGGGATGGACGATCACGTCGCAGATCCAGGCGAAGGTGCACCGGTCGGTCACCACGCGGGCGAAGCCCACCTGCCGGTCGCCGTGGAAGAGACCAAAGCACACCGAGTTCTCGATGGACTTCTCGATCACGTCCTTCGGCCGGCCCGACGCCCAGTAGGTCTGCTGCAGCGCGGGCACGACGTAGTAGAGATCCAGCTCCGACTTGTCGTCGCTGAGCCGGTAGGCTTCCCTGGTCCACTCCATGTTCGGCCCTCCCGGCCTCGAGGCTCCTAGAATTCCGCCGACTTGGGCGCCCGCGGGAACGGGATCACGTCGCGGATGTTGGCGATGCCGGTCACGTAGTTGACCGCCCGCTCAAAGCCCAGCCCGAAACCCGCGTGCGGCACGGTGCCGTAGCGGCGCAGGTCCCGGTACCACCAGTACCCCTCCTTGGGCAGGCCCATCGCGTCGATGCGCGCGTCCAGCACCTCCAGGCGCTCCTCGCGCTGGCTGCCGCCGATGATCTCGCCGATGCCCGGCGCCAACACGTCCATCGCCGCCACCGTCCGGCCGTCGTCGTTCAGGCGCATGTAGAAGGCCTTGATGTCCTTGGGGTAGTTCATCACCACGACCGGCCGCTTGCACAGCTCCTCGCAGAGGTAGCGTTCGTGCTCGGACTGCAGGTCCATGCCCCACTGCACCGGGAATTCGAAGGTCTTGCCGGACTTCTCCAGCGCCTTGACCGCGTCGGTGTAGTCCATGCGCTCGAAGCTGCTCTGCACGAAGCTCTCCAGGCGCGTCAGGGCGTCCTTCTGCACGTGCTGGGCGAAGAACGCCATGTCGTCGGCGCGCTCGTCCAGCACGGCCTTGAAGATGGTGCGCAGGAAATCCTCCGCCAGGTCGGCGTCGGCCGACAGGTCGGCGAACGCGATCTCCGGCTCGATCATCCAGAACTCCGACAGGTGCCGGCTGGTGTTGCTGTTCTCGGCGCGGAAGGTGGGCCCGAAGGTGTAGACCCGCGAGAGCGCGCAGCAGTAGGCCTCCACGTTCAGCTGACCCGAGACGGTCAGGAACGATTCCTTGCCGAAGAAGTCCTGGCTGTAGTCCACCTTGCCGTCGCCGGTGCGGGGCAGGTTCGCGAGGTCCAGGGTCGAGACCCGGAACATCTCGCCGGCGCCCTCGCAATCGCTGGCGGTGATGATGGGCGTGTGTATCCAGAAGAACCCGCGCTCGTGGAAGAAGCGGTGGGTGGCCTGGGCCAGGCAGTTCCGCACGCGGGTGACGGCGCCGATGGTGTTGGTGCGGGGCCTGAGGTGCGCCACCTCCCGCAGGTACTCCATGGTGTGCCGCTTGGGCTGCATGGGGTAGGTCTCCGGGTCATCGACCCAGCCCAGCACCTCGATGCGCGAGGCCTGGATCTCCACCGCCTGCCCCTTGCCCATGCTCGCGACGAGGGTGCCGGCGCAGACCACCGAGCAGCCGGCCGTCAGGTGGACGACCTCGCCGTCGTAGTTGGGCAGGCTGCCCGGGGCCACCACCTGGATGGGGTCGAAGCAGGTGCCGTCGTGCACCTGGATGAAGCTGAGGCCGGCCTTGGAGTCGCGGCGAGTGCGCACCCAGCCCTTGACCGTCACCTCGGCGCCCTCGGGCACCTTGCCGGCCAGCAGCTGGGAGATCATGTGGTGGGCCATGTCACGGGTCCTTCGCGGTGCGGGTGGTCCGGGCCGGGCCGTTGCCCGGTCCGGGAAGGGGGGAAGATAGCACGAGGGGCGGGGGGCCTCAACTGCGGCGC
>JBHEPC010000290.1:0-6605 GCA_046260475.1 Candidatus Krumholzibacteriia bacterium
CGCAACCATTTCTGGCAGGCCGGCTTCGGCGCGGCCCACCGGTTGCCCGTCGGCCCGGTGCCGGTGACGGCCGGCCTCTCCCTGAGCGACCGCTACCCGTTCCAGTACCGGTTCACCGAGGAGCTGCGCAACCCCGACCCGTTCCCCTCGCCCAACCGGGACGCCGTGCTGGAGATCCGCGAACGCGAGCTGGACGGCACCCTGCGCACCCTCTCCCTGGGCTTCGGCGCCGAGCTGCACGAGCGCCTGTCGGCGGGCTTCGCCGCCCACTACGCCTTCGGCACGATCACCGACACCTGGCGCGTCCGCGACTTCGACGATGCGGTCGGGCCCGGCGACGACAGCTACGAGGAGATCCGCACCCGCGACGTGGACGGCATCAACGTGACCTTCGGCCTGCGGGGCGTGGTGACCGAGCGCGTGGAGATCGGCCTGGCCTGGGAGTCGCGGCTCAAGACCAGCGGCGACTTCTCCGTGCGGCGCACCGAGGCCGAGGCCGGCCTGGTCGCCGACGCCACGGCCGCCGGGCACGTCAAATACCCGGACATCTACCGCGCCGGCCTGGCCTTCCGTCCGCGCACCGACCCGGCCACGGTGCTGGCGATCGAGCTGGAGTACATGCCCTGGGACCAGACCGAGGACACGGCGGCCGGGCCCGATGCGGCCCGCCTGAACGACACCGTCGACGTGCGCGTCGGCGTGCAGCACACCTTCTACAACGGCGTGCCCGTGCGCTTCGGCTTCCGCCACTACGAGTCCTACGCCGACCGGGAGGCCACCGCCAGCGCCTTTTCCGGCGGCGTGGGCTTGCCGTTCGGGCAGGGCCTGTTTTCCGTGTCGGTGGAGCTGACGAAGCTGTCGGGGATCCTGGACCACCAGTTCCCCTACTCGCCCGGCTACTGGGGCGACCAGTACGAGGCCGACCCCCAGGCCCGGGTGGAGGACACCCGCTTCCGGATCGGCGCCGGCTACACCCTGAACTTCTAGCGGGCGCCGGCCGTGGCCGGCCCCGCCCGCGCCCCGGCGGGGCGAAACGAGGGATCGAGATGACCAAGCGACGCGGCCTTGCGCTGCTCCTGCCGACCGCGGCCGTCCTGGCGGCCGCCCTGGCCTTCGGCGCCCAGCCGGCGGACGACGGCGTCCTGCGCCTGCACCTGATGTGGTACAACGACCTGCACGGGCACATCGCCCCCGAGCCGGCGCGCTTCATGAACCCCGAGTTCCCGCCGCCCCTGGGCGGGGGGGCCTCGGCCGCCGCCTACATCAAGGAGATCCGGGCCAAGGCCGCCGCCGCGGGCGAGGAGGTCCTCCTGGTGGACGTGGGCGACTTCTTCCAGGGCACGCCCATCGGCACCAAGACCCAGGGCGATGCGGTCATGGATTTCTACAACGACCTGGGCCCGGCCTTCCTGGTCCCGGGCAACCACGACTTCGACCTGGGCCGCGAGAACCTCGAGCGCCTGGCCGCGATGGCCGAGTTCCCCTTCGTGTGCGCCAACATCGTCGAGCGGGAGACGGGCGAGCTCGTCGACTGGTGCCGGCCCACCATGATGCTCGAGTTCCAGGGCGTGAAGGTCGGCGTGGTGGGCATCATCACCCCCAGCACCGGCACCATGTCGTTCCCGGAGAACATCAAGGGGCTGGAGTTCCTGCCCATGCCCGAGACCATCGTCAAGTACCGGGACATCCTGCGGGCCGAGGGTGCCGACCTGATCTTCCTGGCCATCCACGAGGGCCTGCCCTACGATCCGGCCGAGGGCTGGCGGCGCATCGCCGGCGCCGAGGAGACCGAGACCGTCGGCGAATTGACCGGCACCTACGGCAGCAACCACTCCTACGGCGGCATGAACCTGATGGAGCTGGTGCACGCGGTTCCCGGCATCGACTTCGCGGTCGGCGGCCACACCCACCGGGGCTACCACCACCCCTGGATCGACCCGGTGAACCACACCATGGTCTTCGAGAGCTTCGGCAACGGCTCCAGCCTGGGCCACGCCGTGCTGCTGGTCGACAAGGCCACCGGCACCCTGCTGGGCTACGAGCCCGCCGTCGCCACCGGCAACCTGATCACCCTCTTCGAGGACGTGATCTGGCCCGACCCGGCGACCGCCGACGTCATCCGCCCCCACCAGGAGCGGACCGAGGCCGCCATGAAGCGCGTGATCGGCCGGACCGCCACCTCCCTGGGCCGGGGCGGCCCGGGCTCGAACCTGGTGGGCAACCTGGTGACCGACGCCATGCGCACCCACTTCGACGCCGACTTCTCGTTCCAGAACCTGGGCGGCCTGCGGGCGGACCTGCCCGCCGGCGACATCACGGCCCAGGACGTGTTCGCCGTGCTGCCCTTCGGCAACGAGCTGGTGGAGGTCCGCATGGACGGCCGCATGCTGCGGCGGATCATCGAGCGCAAGGTGGCCGGCCGCAGCGGCGGCATCATCGTCTCGGGCGTCGCCATGACCTACGACCCCACGCGCCCGGACTACGACCGCGTGGTGAAGCTGGAGATCGGCGGCGAGCCATGGGATCCGGAGCGCATCTACAAGGTCATCTGCACCAACTTCCTCATGGAGGGCAACAGCGGGCTGGAGTTCCTGGCCGCCGTGCCGCCCCAGAACGTGACCCCCACCCGGGTGACCACGGCCGAGGCCCTGGAGGCGTACGTCGCCGAGCACAGCCCCGTGCGCGTCCGGGTGGACGACCGCTGGGTCGAGACCCCCGGGGCGCCCCAGGCCCCCTACCTGGCGGTGCCTTATTTGTCGGAATTGTCACAATAATTGATTAACGGTCGCAATTAGCGGTCCGACAGCCAGTTACGCGGAATCCTCCTCAAGCCCGCCGCCGCCCGACCGATCCATGGGGCAGCGGCGGGCTTCCCGCTTCGCCGCCCCCCCGGCAGGGAGGCCCGAGGATCGGCGCCGGCGGCGCCTGCAACGGATGGAGAGCGCGTGAAGACCCTGCGTCCCGAGAAGCGGAACGAGCAGCTGCTGCGCTTCGCGACCCACATGAACAAGATGGTGGTCGGCCAGCCGGCGGCCATCGACAAGCTCACCGACAGCTTCAGCCGCCTGATCGCGGGTGTCCACGACCCCGAACGGCCCCTGCTGACGATGATGTTCATGGGCCCGACGGGCGTGGGCAAGACCGAGACGGTGCGCGCGCTGGCCGAGACCATCTTCGGCAGCAAGCGGGCCTTCACCCGCGTCAACTGCCAGGAGTACTCGGCCCACTACAACATCTCCAAGCTGCTGGGCTCGCCCCCGGGCTACGTGGGCGGCGAGATCCGGCCCCTGCTGGCCCAGGAGAACATCGACCGCCACCACGCCAAGGCCCGCGAGAACCAGTCGGGCCTGGTCTCGGAGGCGGGGGGCAAGCTGGCCCGCATGTTCCCCCCCGAGAGCGAGCGCAACCTGTCGATCGTGCTCTTCGACGAGATCGAGAAGGCCCACCCCAAGCTGTGGAACCTGCTGCTGGGCATCCTCGAGGACGGCACCGTGGGGCTGGGCAACAACGAGGAGGTGGACTTCCGGGGCTCGATCATCATCCTGACCACCAACGTGGGCAGCCAGGCCATGGGGGCCCACCTGGCCCAAAGCGGCATCGGCTTCCAGACCGGCATCAGCGACACGGCGCTGGACCGGGACATCGGCGAGGCTGCCCTGCGCGAGGCCAAGAAGGTCTTCCCTTTCGAGTTCCTCAACCGCTTCGACGACATCATCACCTACCACACGCTGAAGGAGCAGCACCTGTACTCGATCCTCGACATCCTGATCGCCCAGGTGCACCAGCGTTCGCTGATGTGCGCGGAGCCGTTCCTGCTGGAGATCACGCGGGAGGCCAAGGCCCACCTGGTGGCCACGGGTACGGACGTGCAGTACGGCGCGCGGCCCCTGAAGCGGGCGGTCGAGAGCGGGATCGTCACGCCCATCAGCCACTACATCTGCAGCGAGCAGATCCGCAAGGGCGACCTCATCACCGTCGACCTCGAGGGTGGCGACCTGGTGTTCCGCAAGGAGACCGGGGTCACCAGCTGGGAGGAGCTGGAGAGCCTGGGGCCCTTCCCCGAGTCGCGCTGGGCGAAGGAGGACCTCGGCGTGCGCGACGACGGCGGCGAGAAGAAGGAGATCGTCGAGCGCATCGCCCAGGTGGTGGCCACCGCGGGCGCGCTGGGCGGCGCCGACGACTGAGCCCCGCGGGCGCGCGCGGACATACGGCGAAGGGGCCGCACCCCGGGCGGGGGCGGCCCCTCGTTCTTCAAGCGGGGGCGGCGCCTACGGCCAGTAGAGGATGCGGCCGCAGCTCTCGCACTTCTGGACCTTGTTCACGTTGGTCTTGCTGACGAAGGACGAGGGGATGTTGTTGAAGCAGCCGGTGCAGAGGTTGTTCACCACCGGCACCACCGCGTGGCCGAAGCGGCCCGTCAGGCGGCGGTACCAGCTCATCAGGCGCGGCTCGATCTTGGCGGACAGGTCGTCGCGGGCGGATTTCAGGTTGTCCAGGCCGGCGTGCTTGAAGCCCATGCCCTCGAGCTCCTCGCCCTTCTCCTCGACCTCGCGGATCATGCCTTCCATGTCCTGGAGCGCGACCAGCAACTGCAGCTGGGGATGCATGCTCACTCCTCCTTCATGGCGGCGCAGAACGCGTCGTAGTCGGCGGCGGCCATCAGTTTCGTGCGCAGGCCCTCGTCCTGGACCCGGTCGATCAGGGCGGCCAGCGACTTGATGTACTGGTGGCCCGTGTCCTGGGGCGGCGCGATCAGCACGAAGAACAGGTGGGTCGGCCGACCGTCCTCCGAGTCGAAGTCGATGCCCGCGGCCGAGCGCCCGATCAGGATGGTCAGGCGCTGCACGGCCAGGGTGCGGCCATGGGGGAACGCGATGCCGGGACCCACGGCGGTGCTGCCGAGGTTCTCGCGGGACTGCAGCATCTGCAGGATCGTGTCGGCGTTCTGGATGTCGGTGCCGGCGATCAGCCCCTCGACCAGCTCGGCGAGGGCTGCGGGCTTGTCGGTGGCTTTCAGATCGGGGAGGAAGAGGGCCGGGGAGGTGTGCTTCAGGACCTCGGCGATGTTCATGACGCCTGCACCACCTTGAGTGAGCGGTCGGATTGTGGTACCACTTGTTTCTTGCGGAAAGCTAACCCATGGGGAATGGTTTCTCAAGGTGCAATAGCGCCCGCGGCGCGGGGTGCGGGGCCGGATTGCGGCCGCCGACGGCCGCGTTCGCGTCCCGTTCCGGATGGCGAGGTCCATGAACGCTACCAGCGAAGGGGTTGCGACGGCGGAGGGTCTGGTCATCCACGCCGCCAGCGGCAGCTGCGACGTGGCGTCCGGGGGCCGCGTCTGGCGCTGCGACCTGCGCGGCCGCCTGAAGAAGGGTCCCCGCGAGGTGCAGACGCCGGTGGTCGTGGGCGACCGGGTGCGCTTCGTGGTCGTCGACCCGCGGGCCGAGCCGCCCGCCGGCGTGGTGGAGGCGGTGCTGCCGCGGCGCACGAAGGTCTCGCGCCTGGCGGCGCGGCGCAGCTGCGGCCGGGTCGAGCAGGTGCTGATGGCCAACCTCGACCAGGTGGTGGCGGTGCAGTCGGTGCGCGAGCCCGCCCCCCAGACCGGCTTCGTGGACCGCCTGCTGGTGGCGGCCGAGCGTTTCGGCCTCGGCGGGGTGTTGGTGCTGAACAAGATCGACCTGGCGGCGCCGGGCGACGACACCGTGCGCTGGGACCACCTGCGCAGCCTCGGCTACACGGTGCTGCGCACCTCGGCGGTCACGGGCGAGGGCCTGGACGACCTGGCGGCGGCGCTGGCCGGGCGCATCAGCCTGCTGGCGGGCGCTTCGGGCGTGGGCAAGAGCAGCCTGCTGAACGCCATCGAGCCGGGGCTGGGCCTGCGCATCGGCAGCGTCACCGCCCGCACGGGCCTGGGCCGGCACACCACCACCCGCTCGGAGTTGTTCCCGGTGGCCGGCGGCGGCTGGATCGCCGACTCGCCGGGCATCCGGGGATTCGACCCCTGGGACGTTGATCCCCAGGTCCTGCGGGAGTATTTTCCCGACTTCACCG
The DNA here is from genome assembly GCA_046260475.1 of Candidatus Krumholzibacteriia bacterium. Taxonomy (GTDB): domain Bacteria; phylum Krumholzibacteriota; class Krumholzibacteriia; order LZORAL124-64-63; family LZORAL124-64-63; genus JACZKN01. The sequence continues at coordinate 6,052 of JBHEPC010000290.1, forward strand.
CGGCCGCGGCGGACTGCCGTTTCCGCACCTGCGTGCACCGCGACGAGCCGGACTGCGGCGTCAAGGCCGCGGTGGCCTCGGGCCGCCTGCCGGTCTGGCGCCACGAGGCCTACCTCGCGCTGCTGCGGGACCTGGAGGACCGGCGGGGCCGGACGGCCCGCCGCTGAGGACGGTCGGCGGCTCAGGACCGGGGGCGCAGGCCGTAGAAGCGCAGGGCCTCGTCTCCCTCGTGCAGGAGCTTGTCCAGCACGAACACGCCGGTCGGCGGCCGCCAGGCGGTCGCTTTTTCCGCCCGGCGGCAGGCCGCGCGCCCGGGGAGGTGCCGGCCCAGCCAGTCGGGGGCCTTGGCGGTGGTCTCGTACGCGCCCAGCGCGCACAGGCCCAGCCAGCCCGACCAGGCCAGCAACAAGAGGATTCGTCGCATCGCAGCCCCTGCGGGAAGGGACGCGGCCGCCCCATGCGGCCGCCGCCGCTCCCCGGCGCGGGGCAACGTTCGCAAGGCCCGTGCCAGGTGCCGCCACGCGGCCCGGAGGCCCATGCCCGCCACGAGGGAG
>JBHEPC010000292.1:0-8260 GCA_046260475.1 Candidatus Krumholzibacteriia bacterium
GTGTTCCGGATCCCGAAGGTGGGGTCGGTCGCCGGCTCGATGGTCCTCGACGGTGTCATCAAGCGCAACAGCAAGGCCCGCCTGGTCCGCGACGAGGTCGTCCTGTGGGAGGGCAAGGTCAACTCCCTGAAGCGCTTCAAGGAGGACGTGCGCGAGGTCCACACGGGGTACGAGTGTGGGATCGGGCTGGAGAACTTCTACGAGATCGAGGAGGGGGACGTCCTCGAGTGCTTCGAGATCGAAGAGGTTCGTCGGACCGAGCTGTGATCCGGTAGGGGCGCCGCCGTCAGGGTCGTGCCGGGGGACGCCGGCCGGGAACATCCTGTTCCCGGCCGGCTCGGCTTCCGGGCCCCTTCGCCCTCCTGGCTACGGGGCCCTGCAGACGCCCCCGGCACGGCCCTGACGGCGGCGCCCCTACCGGATCACGGCACGGTGACGCCGGACCTCGGGGTTCCGGAGCCTCGCGGCTGTGGGGGGCATCGGCGGTTTACCGCAGGGCGCGGCGGGTTTATCTTGGCGTCAGGGGTACAACCAGGGGCGGCCCGTGGGGCGGCTTCGTCGACAGGGGGCCCGGCGGGGTCCGGACGGGAACGGCATGGATCCGCATCGCACCAACCGGCTGAACCAGTCCCTGCGCGAGGTGCTGGCCCAGCTGCTGCAGGTCGAGGTCAAGGACCCGCGCGTGGGGTTCGTGACCATCAACAAGGTCGAGCTGAACAAGGACCACTCGGTGGCCAAGGTGTTCTGGTCGGTCCTGGGCGAGGAGGACGAGCGCCGCACCAGCTTCACGGGGCTGAAGCAGGCGCGGGGCTTCCTGCAGAGCCGCGCCGCGCGCACCCTGGGCATGCGCCAGGTGCCGGAGCTGCGCTTCGAGTTCGACGCGTCGGTCGAGCGCGGGCTCGAACTGGACGACGTGTTGGCGGGGCTGCAGCAGCAGGGCGAGTTCCTGTCGCCCCGGGAGAAGTTGCGCCGCCTCTGCCTGGACGAGCTGGTGCCGCCGGGGGACCTGATGCAGGGCCTGGCCGCGGCCGAACGCATCTGGGTGGTGCCCCACATGAACCCCGACCCCGACGCCATGGGCGGCGCCCTGGCTCTGGCCGAGGCGCTGAACGTCGCCGGCAAGGACGCCGTGGTCGTGGGCTACCCGGACCCGCCGGTGGGCGTGACCGGGCTGCCCGGCTGCGACACCGTCGTCACCAGCGACGAGGCCGCGGACCTGTACGCCGAGGAGGAGCCCGACACCCTGGTGCTGGTGGACTGCCACCGCATCGACCGCACGGGCCCGCTGGAGGAGCTGCTGGAGCGCTTCGCGCAGCGCTGGTGCATCGACCACCACCTGATCAGCCAGCGCAAGGCCCCCGAGCCCGGCTGGGTGGACGAGCGCGCCTGCTCGTCGTGCACCCTGGTCCACCGGGTGATCGACGCCCTGCGGGACGAGGACGGCGACCCGGTGGAGCTGAGCCTCGATATGGCCACCAACCTCTACGCCGGTCTGCTCAACGACACCGGCGGCTTCCGCTTCGAGAACACCATGCCGTTCACCTTCGAGCTGGCGCGGCGCCTGGCCGAGCGCGGCGTGGACACCGCCCAGGTGGCCGCCTCGACCCTGCACCGCAACCGCCCCGAGGGCGTGGCCATGCTGCAGCGGGTGCTGGGCACCCTCACCTACCACGCCCGCGGCCGGGTGGCCGTGCTCTACGCCACCGAGGCCATGCTGGCCGAGACCGGCGGCGCCATGGCCGACACCGAGGGCTTCGTCAACATCGCCATGTCGGTCGACGGCGTGCGCCTGGCGGCCTTCCTGAAGGAGCAGTCGGGCGGCGGCCTGTGGCGCGTCTCGCTCCGGGCCCGCGACGGCGGCGACGTGCAGGAGGTGGCCGTCCGCCATGGCGGCGGCGGCCATCGCCAGGCGGCGGGCTGCGACCTCGAGGGCGGCATCGACGAGGTGGTCGCCCTGCTGGCGGCCGAGCTCGAGGCCTCGCTGCCGTGACCGCAGCCGCGGCCGACGGCTTCCTGCTGGTGGACAAGCCCGCCGGCGTGACGTCGTTCCGCATCGTCGACCACGTGCGCAAGGCGCTGCTGCGGGCCCAGCCCGTCCTGCAGGCGCGCCGCGGCGGCGGCCGCCCCGGCGGCCCGCGCCCGCCCCGCTTCAAGTGCGGCCACACCGGCACCCTCGACCCCATGGCCACGGGCCTGCTGGTGGTGATGACGGGCAAGGGCTCGCGCCTGGTATCGTTCCTGACCGGCCTGGACAAGACCTACCTGGCGACGGTGCGCTTCGGCACCGAGACCCACTCCCTGGACGCCGAGGGCGAGGTGACGGCGACGGCGGCGCCGCCGGCGACCGCCGAGCAGGCGGCCGCGGCGTTGGACGCCTTCCGCGGGGACATCCTGCAGGTGCCGCCGCTGGTGTCGGCCCTCAAGCGGGACGGCAAGCCGCTGTACGCCCGCGTGCGCGCCGGCGAGGACCTGGCCGAGCCGGACCCGCGCCCGGTGCGGGTCGACCGCCTGGAGGCCACCGGCGCGCGCTGGCCCGGACCACAGGGCGAGCACGAGCTGGACCTGGAGGTCGCCTGCGGCAGCGGCTTCTACGTGCGCTCCCTGGCGCGGGACCTGGGCCGGGCCGCCGGTTCGTGCGCCCACCTGGCGGCCCTGCGCCGCCTGCGGGTCGGGCCGTTCGCGGTCGCGGACGCCCTGGCGGGTGTGCTGGACCGCGATGGCGCGGCCCTTGTGGTGGCCCTGCGGCCCTGCGCCGACGCCCTGCCCTGGGCGCCGGCGCTGCGCGTGGGCAGCGACGAGACCGCGCTGCTGGCCCACGGCGGGCAGCCCGCGGCCGACTGGCTGGAACGACTGGATGGGAGCGGGGGCGCGCCCGTGCCCGGCGGCCTGGTGCGTCTGCTGGACCCGGACGGCGCCCTGGTGGCGGTGGCGGCAGCGACCCCGACCGGGCTGCGCACCGCCGCGGTGCTGGCCGCCGCCGACACCGCCGACCCGGCCGACACCACCGACGTGGCCGACCCCACCGACGCGGCCGACACCGCCGACGCCACCGACGCGGGAGAGGGCCGCTCGCCATGCGCATGATCCGCCTGACCGCCGAGGCCGTAGCCAAGATCGTGGGCGAGGGGCATCGTCCCCTCTTGCCGGGCACCAGCGCCCTGACCCTGGGCGTCTTCGACGGCGTGCACCTGGGCCACCAGGAGCTGATCCGCCGCACCCGCGCCGCGCAGGCGCGCCTGGGCCTGGACCACGCCGCGCTGCTGACCTTCGTGCAGAGCCCCCGCCAGGTGCTGCACCCCAGCGACGAGCCCTACCAGCTGACCACCTGGCGCGCCAAGCTGGCCGCGCTGCAGGCGGCCGACTGCGGTGTGCTGATCGCCGCGGACTTCACGCCCGCGGTCTCGCGCCTGGACTACCGCGTGTTCGTCGCCAAGATCCTGGTGGGCCAACTGGGCATGCGCCACTTCGTGGCCGGCCACGACGTGCACCTGGGCGCCGGCCGCCGCGGCAACGCCGAGACCCTGGCCGCCCTGGGCGACGAGCTGGGCTACGGAATGGAAGTGTGCCCGCCGGTGGACCTGGACGGGAGCGTGGTCTCCAGCTCGGCCATCCGCGCCGCGGTCACCGCCGGCGACGTGACCCTGGCCGGCCGGATGCTGGGCCGCCCGTACTCCCTGTGGGGCGTGGTCGAGCCCGGCGACAGCCGCGGCCACACCCTGGGCTACCCCACCGCCAACGTCGCGCCGCTGGAGGCCACCAAGCTGCTGCCCGCGGCCGGCGTCTACGCGGTGCGCGTCCACGTGCCCGGCGACCTCGCCCCGGCCGGCACCCCGGGCGTGCTGGGCCGCGTCACCGCCGCCCTGCCCGAGGTGGACAAGGACGGCCTGCTGGTGGGCACCGCGCCCGCCGACTGGGCCGTGTTCGGCGGCATGCTCAACTTCGGCCACGTGCCCACGTTCCACGGCGCGGGCCTGCCCGCCGCCCGCATCGAGGCCCACCTGTTCGGCTTCACGGGCGAGTTGCAGGGGCGCACGGTCATGGTCGAATGGCTGGCCCGCCTGCGCGACGAGCAGCGCTTCGCCGGGGTCGATCAGCTGGTGGCGCAGCTGGGCCGGGACGCCAAGGCGGCGCGGCAGGTGCTGGCGCAGACGCCGCGGCCGTAGGGCCCACCGGAGGGCCCTGACGGACCTTCGGCACCCGCGGTGCGGCCTCGCCACGCCGCCGGCAGGATCACCAGGGCCGCCATGCCCTGGCCGTCGGGGGTCAGGAAGCGGATGCGGTCACCGGCGTGCCACGAGCCCTCGTAGTTCTTCATGTCTGGCTCCTTCGGGCCGGTCGGGCACCGACGGGCTGGGACGACTCCCGGCCTAGGCGCGCGCGGCCCCGCCCCCGCCCCCGGCCGACCGCGCCCGGAATGCCGCCGTCCGCCGGGCGATGTCCTGGTTGATCAGCAGTGCCACCGACAGCGCCTCGCGTGCCGCCGCGCCCGTGACCGCGGGCAATTGCCCGCTGCGGGCCGCCTCCAGGAAGGCCATGATCTCGGCCAGCAGGGTGTCGGTGCGGGGGTGCTCGATCACCTCGGGCAGGATGCCGCCGCCGTTCAGACCGTAGGCCGCGCCGTCGATCCCGGCGCCGCCGCCTTCGCCGTCGGCCTCGACCCCGACCGGCCCGCCGGTGACCAGCTGGTTGGCCTGGGCGGCGCAGTCCGCGGACAGGAACCCGCCCGGCTGGAAGACCCGGAACCGCCGCATGTCGTGGCTCGAGACCCGGCTGGCGGTCAGGTTGGCGGTGCAGCCGCCGGCGAACTCCAGCCGCGCATTGGCGATGTCCACCCGCCCGGTCAAGACCGGCGCGCCCACGGCCTGGACCGCGGTCACCGGCTCGCCCACCAGGTCCAGCAGGATGTCGATGTCGTGGATCATCAGGTCCACGACGATGTCCACGTCGGTGGCCCGCCCGGTGAACCGCGACAAGCGGTGCGCCTCCACGAACAGCGGGTTGCGGGTGCGCGCTTTCAGGGTGACGATGGCGGGGTTGAACCGCTCCAGGTGGCCGATCTGCAGGATGGCCCGGCCCTGGGCGGCGGCCGCCACCAGGTCGTCGGCCTCGGCCAGGGTGGGGGCGATGGGTTTTTCCAACAGCACGTGGATGCCCGCCTCCAGCAGCGGCCGCGCCACGGCGTGGTGCTGGCTGGTGGGGACGACGACGCTGGCCGCGTCGATGCGCCCCAGCACGGCGGCGGGGTCGGTCTCGGCCGCGCAGCCGCATTCGCCGGCCACGGTGTCGGCCCGCAGGCGATTGGTGTCCACGACCGCGACGAGTTCGGCGTCCGGCAGCGCGGCGTACTTCTGGGCGTGGAAGCGGCCCAGGTAGCCGGCGCCCAGCACGGCCACCCTGACGGGCTTGGGGTTGCTCATGGCGACAAACCTAACCCATCGGCCGGCCGGAGCGAAGCGCCAAGATCAACGTCAAGGCCCCGCGAGGGGCCCTGCCGCCCGGTTCGGACCTTGACCCTCCGCAACCGAGGCCGGATAATCCGCCCCATGCCCGGCCCGGCCCGGCCGGGCGACCGGGCCAGGGAGGGCCCCCCGATGCGCGCAAACCGCCTGCCGATCCCCCCGCGACCCGTTCGCCGCGGTCCCCTGGCCGTGCTGGCCGCCCTCTGTGTGCTCCTGCCCGCCGCCGACCTGATGGCCCAGGCCATCGACCCGGCGTTGCTGGAAGAAGCCTCGCGCCGCACCGGCAAGACCCCCGAGCAGCTGCTGCAGGAGTACCGCCAGGCCCAGCCGGGCGGGCCCGTGCCCACGGCTGCCGACACCGCCGCCGCCCCCGGCCGCACCAGCCTGCCGGGGCAGGACGACCGCCGCACCCGCTCGGGCCAGGACCCCAGCGGCGACCAGTTCGGCGTGGTGCTGCCCCTGTCCGGCAGCGCGGCGCCGGTGTTCGTGGACGCCGACTCGGCCGCGGCCGCGGACGACCGCACGGGTCCCCGCTGGTTCGGCGAGGATTTCTTCCGCCTGGACGAGGGCATGTTCGCGCCGCCGTCCTTCGGCCCCGTGCCCGGGGACTACAAGCTGGGCGTCGGCGACGAGGTCGTGGTCGACGTCTGGGGCGAGGTCGAGCTGCGCCTGACCCGCCTGGTGGACCGGGACGGGACCATCATCCTGCCCCAGGCCGGCCAGGTGACCTGCGCCGGCCGCACCCTCGATCAGGTCGACCAGGCCATCCGCGAGCGCCTGCGCCGCAGCCACGCCTCCCTGGGCCGCACGGCCGACGACCCGGACGCGCGGACCTTCCTGCAGGTCAGCCTGGGCAAGCTGCGCCCGGTGCGGGTGTTCGTGGTGGGGGCGGCCGCCCGGCCCGGCTCCTACGAACTGAACTCGGTCTCCACGGTGCTGACCGCCCTGTACGCCGCCGGCGGCCCCGCCGAAGGCGGCTCGCTGCGCCACGTGCGCCTGGTGCGCGGCGGCCAGGCCGTGGGCGAGCTGGACCTGTACGCCTACCTGCTGGGCGGCGACCGCAGCGGCGACCTGCGCCTGCGCGAGGGCGACACGGTCCACGTCCCGGATCGCACCTTCGGCGTCAGCATCACCGGCGCCGTGCGCCGCCCCATGCACTACGAGATGCGGCCGGGCGAGACGGCGGCCGACCTGGTGCACTACGCCGGCGGCCTCGCGGCCGGCGCGGCGGCCGAGGTGCTGCACGTGCGCCGCATCCTGCCGCCGGGCGAGCGCCGCCCCGGCCAGCCGGACATCGTGATCGTCGACGTGCATTACGACGCCCAGGCCGGCGTGGTGCGCGACCTGCAGGCGGGCACCCTGCGCGACGGCGACCGGGTCACGGTCGACGGCATCGCCGACCGCGAGGACGGCTGGGTCGAGGTGCGCGGCCTGGTCAAGCGCCCCGGCCGCTACGAGCTGCGCCCGGGCATGACGGCGACGGACCTGATCGACGCGGCCGGCGGCCTGTGGCCCGACGCCCTGACCGAGTGGGCCAGCCTGGACCGCACCAGCCCCGCCAAGGAGCTGTCCACGGTGACGGTGCCGTTGGCCGAGGTGCTGGCCGGACGCGCCCCGGCGCCCGCCCTCGAGTCCCGCGACGTGCTGCACGTGTTCGCCCTGCCCGAGACCCGGGACCGCCCGCGCGTCAGCATCAGCGGCGAGGTGTTCCAGCCCCTGTCCATGGACTTCCGCCAGGGCCTGACCCTGCGCGACCTGGTGCTGCGCGCGGGCGGTCTGAAGCGCGGCGCCAACCCCCTGCGGGCCGAGATCGCCCGCATCCGCACCGAGGCGGTCACCAACCCCGAGACCACCGCCGTCCCCGGCCGCACCGTGGACGTGATCCGGGTCGAGCTGGGTGAGGACTTCCTGCAGCGTGCGGACTCGCCCACCCTGGAGCCCTGGGACCGGGTGGCCATCCGCCAGCTCCCCTGGTGGGAGACGCAGCGCACGGTGACCATCGCCGGCGAGGTGTTCTACCCCGGCGAGTTCAGCCTCGAGACCCGCGGCGAGACCCTCAGCAGCGTGATCACCCGCGCCGGCGGCCTCAAGCCCACGGCCTACGCCCTGGGCGCCCGCGTGGTGCGCAGCCAGGACAACGTGGGCAACATCGCCATCGACCTGCGCGAGGCCCTGGCCAAGCCGGGCGGGCAGGCGGACATCGTGCTCGAGCCCGGCGACCGCATCGTGGTGCCCAACGTCATGAACACGGTCAAGGTCACGGGCGAGGTGGGGTTCCCGACCTCCCTGGTGTGGGCGGAGGGCAGGGACATCGACTACTACGTCGAGCGCGCCGGCGGCTACCTGGAGCACGCCGACAAGGGCCGCACCCGCGTGGTCTGGCCCAACGGCCTGTCCCTGCCCAACAAGGGCGGCAGCGACGTGGTGGCCGGCTCGACGATCATCGTGCCGCTGGAGGCGCCGCCGGAGGGTCCGTCCACCCTGGAGGTGGCCAAGGACATCACGGCGATCGTCGCCGGCCTGGCGACGATCTGGCTGATCGTGGACCGGTAGGCGCGCCGTGACGGGCCCGCTGGGCACCCTGAGGTTCATCGTCGGCCACCCGCACAACCGCGGCCGCCCCGTGCAGGCGTTGGCGCCCACGTCCACGAACATGTCCGCGGGGCCGGCGGTCGCCAGGAGGAACTGCATCTCCCGGTATTCGTGCAGGCCGCAGTAGACGTTGCCGGTCAGGCCGGTCTCGCCGGTGCGCACCCAGAACCGGGCGCCGTCCACCCATTCGTACAGGATCGGGCCGCCGG
>JBHEPC010000329.1:0-5720 GCA_046260475.1 Candidatus Krumholzibacteriia bacterium
GGCAGTCCGCGTCGGACCAGGCGCCGTCCGAAACGAAGCGGAAGAGCACCGCGACCTCGTTGCCGCTTTGGCCCAGGTAGTCGCCCGGGACGTACGCGGCGGCCTGTGCCACGGCCACGGGGCCGGCCAGGCCGTCGCCGGACCAGAGGTCGACGAGACCCTGGTCGCGCTTCTCGACGCTCAGGTAGCAGTAGTCGTAGCCGGGCTCGGTGTCGTAGCTGACCAGGGCGGAGACATCCACGCTGCAGCCCAGGGCCGGGTCGGCCACGACGCCGCGCCACTCGAGGGTCTCGTCCCAGTTGTTGCCGTACCCGCCGACAGGGTCGCCCGAGCCGCAGGACGCCAGGGTCGGCTCGCCGCACCAGGCGGACCAGCCGCCGCTGACCGCGCCGTCGGTGGACGCGTGCCAATGGGACGGGCCGGGCGCCGTCTCATCGACGCTGGTCCAACCGTGCCAGGCCGGGCTGCCGCCCGTATTCTGGAAATTGCCGACGTAGGGCGCGCCGCTGCCGGCCGGGCCCATCAAGAGGAGGGTGTCGCCGGCAGCCTTGGCCCCGCCGACCAGGCCGCCCCGCAGCTCGGTCGCGGCGACGGTCGGGTGCAGGTCGGTCCGGGTCGGCAAGGCGGAGGACGCGGCGAAGGCGAAGGCGGCCAGGGCAGGGGCGAGGCTGCCGGCCAGCAGAGCGAGAACGGGCGCACGCATGGAGGACCCCCTTGGTGTGGCGCGATGGTCGGCGAGGCGGGCTGGCGATCCCGGCGGACCCGGGACGTCCCGACCATCATCATTAGACGGCTCGCCCCCGTCGACTCCCTGAAATGATACGGGATTGCCTTGATTCGGGTCAAACGCCCGGCCGCGGGCCGGGTTACTCGGCCGGCGGAAGCCGCCCCAGGTTCGCCGCCAGGTCCGGGTCGCCGGGCACGCGCGCCAGCCCCTGGCGGAAGACCGCCGCCGCCTCCCGACTGCGGCCGGTGCGGGCCAGCAGGATGCCCAGGTCGTTCCAGCCGCGGGGGTCGTCGGGGTGGGCGGCGACCAGGCGGCGGGCCAGGTCCTCGGCGGCCGCCAGGTCGGCCGGAGCGCCCCGACCGCCCCGCAGCACGGCCAGGTTGTGCAGGGCGTCCGCGTCCCGGGGGCGCACCTCCAGCACGGCCCGCAGGTGGGGTTCGGCCGCCGCCGGGTCGCCCGCGGCCAGGGCGCGGGCGGCCAGCTTCCCGTGCAGCCCGGGCGCGCGCCCCAGGGCCATCAGGCCGTCGGCCAGCACCCGGCCGGCGGCAGCGTCATCGCCCCGGGCCTCCAGCACCGCCGCCAGCCCCAGCCAGGGCGCCTCGCCGGCCGCGCCCCGGTCCAGGGCGGCGCGGTAGAGATCCTCGGCCCGGGCCAGGCCGGCCCCGTCGCCCGTGGCCAGGGCCAGGTCCGCGTGCCGCAGCGCCGCGTTGGCCAGGCCCATGGCATGCCACCGGTCCCGCACCCCGTCCAGCCCCCACGGCACGACCAGCAGCAGCGCCAGGGGCACCGCCACCAGGGCCGGCCGGCGGCGGCGCACCAGCGCGGCCAGGCCGGCGGCCGCCAGCAGGGCCAGCAACGGCAACAGGGCCAGGCGGTAGCGGGAGACGACGAAGAACACGCTCTGCACCGCCAGCAGCAGGGCACCCGCGGCCAGGGGCACGAGCCAGGGGCCGGGCCGCCCGCGGGCCAGGAGGTCCGCGGCGCCCGCCAGGGCCAGCACCACCAGCAGGGCCCATGGCACCACCAGCACACGCAGCAAGGGCACCGTGGCGGTCCAGCCGGCCAGGGGGGTCAGTTGGTCGATCTCCCAGCCCTGCAGGTGCAGCCAGACCTTCTTGAGCCACAGCCCGGCCGTGCGCAGGGGCCGGGCGGCCATGGTCTGCAGGGCACGCTCGGTCCACAGGCGATCAGCCTCGGCCAGGCCGATCCGGTCGCGGCCCGACGCGCCGGCCAACTGCTCCGTCCCGGCGGGATCGCGCCGCCAGTCGCCGTCGATCACGGCGACGTAGAAGCCGTTGGCCGCCGGCCCGTTGCCGATCACCAGGTTCACGCCGGCGTTGAGGCTGGGACCGGCGGGGCGGCCGGCCAGGCGCGAGTTGTGCAGCATCGCGGGCAGCAGCACGGCCACCGCGGCGAGCGCCAGCGCAGCCCCGGCCGGCCGCCGCCGCGCCATCGGCCTCGTCGCCACCCACGCCGCCGCCGCCGGCACGAGCACCAGCGCCGAGCCCCGCAGCAGGCCCGCCGCGCCCAGGACGAGGCCCGCACCGGCCGCCCACACGACCGACCGGCGGCGGTCCGGCACCGCCAGCACCAGCGCCAGCGCCAGGGTCAGCAGGAACACGAGCGGCAGCTCCACCAGCACGGCCATGGCGTAGACCGCCGCGGGCCGGTAGAGGGCCAGCAGCAGCGGCGGCAGCCACACCAGCAGCCGACGGCCCGGCGCGTCGGGAGCGAGCAGGCGGCCGGCCAGCACCCGCAGCAGCAGCACCGTGCCCGCCCAGCAGGCGATCTGCAGCAGGCGCAGCCCGCGCAATTGCGCCGGCGGCACGACGCGGTCGGCGGGCACGCCGCCGGCGCCGCCCGCCAGCTTGATCAGCACCGGGTAGAGGGGGGACATGAAGTGGGGTTCGTCCGCCGGCGGCGCCAGGCCGTGCAGGGCGGCGGCCCGGTCCAGGTACCAGACCTCGTCCAGGACCGGCACCCGGGCGAAGACCGAGCGCTCGGCCTGGCGCAGCAGCGGCGCCCACAGGGCCCCGGCCACAAGCAGCACCAGCAGCGCCGGCAGGACCGCCCGCCGGCTTGCCGGCCGGCCGGTGCCGGACCGCGCTGCCGGCCCGAAAGCGCTCACACGCTGAACCGGATCTCGAGGATGTCGCCGTCCTGCACCGCGTAGGCCTTGCCTTCCAGCCGCACCTTGTTCGCGGCCTTGGCGGCGGGCATGCTGCCGGCGGCGATGAGGTCGTCGTAGGCGGTGGTCTCGGCGCGGATGAAGCCCCGCTGCAGGTCCGAGTGGATGACCCCCGCGGCCTCGGGCGCGGTGGCGCCGCGGCGCACGGGCCAGGCGCGGCACTCGTCCGGGCCCACGGTGAAGAAGCTCTGCAGGTCCAGGGCGTGGTAGGCGGCGCGGATCATGCGGTTGACCGCCGGCTCGTCGATGCCCAGGTCGGCCAGGAACTCGGCGGCCTCCTCGGGGGTCAGCTCCGCCAGCTCGGCCTCGACGGCGGCGCACAGGGCCACCACCTCGGCCCCGGCCGCCTTGGCGGCTGCGGCCACCGCCGCCGGCGGCTCCTCGCCCTCGGCGTGGTTGAGCACGACGATCAGGGGCTTCTGGGTCAGGAACGAGTAGCCCGCGGCGATCTTCTTCTCGTCGGGGTTCAGCTCAAGGTCGCGCAGGGGCCGCTCCGCCTCCAGCTGGGCCTTGCAGCGCTCCATCAAGGGCGGCTCCAGCGGGTTGGCCACCTTGCCCATGCGCTGCTTTTCCTTGGTCAGCCTCTCGAGCCGGTTCTCGACGATCTGCAGGTCGGCCAGAGCCAGCTCCAGGGCCAGGGTCGCCAGCTCGCCCGCCGGGTCGGCCGGACCGTAGCCGCCGGCGAAACAGCGGATCACCTGGGCCAGGGCGTCGACGCGGCGGCCGTGCTCCAGGAAGCGCGTGGCCTCGCGGGCGCCGTCGGCGCCGGGGCCGGCGGCGAACCCGGGGATGTCCACCCACTCGACCTGGGCGTGGACCGTGCGCCGCGGCTCGAACATGGCCGTCAGGCGGTCCAGGCGCGGGTCGGGCACCCGGCCCACGGCGCGGTGGGGCTCGACGCCGCCCTGGCCCGTGGGCAGTCCCGCGCCGGTGATGCTGTTGAACAAGGTGGTCTTGCCGGTGTACTTCACACCGATCAGGCCGATCTGCACGGCGTCCTCCCGGGCGCGGCCCGGCCCCCGGGCCGGCGGCGCCCTGCTGCGGTTGGGGCGAGGGTGTCCTGCTAGCCGGAGCCGGAGGTGTTGGTCGGCGGCGACTCTTCGAAGGTCTCCATCAGGGACCACGGAGAGTATGGCCCGACGCGGCCTGCCCCGTCGACGCCCCGCACGCGCACCATGTAGTCCTTGCCCAGCTCCACCGGGATGTTCACCGAGGTGCCGGCCACGCGGTTGATGACCGTGGTGTCGCGGCCGTTGGCCACGAGCTGGACTTGGTAGTGGTCGACCGGGGCGCCCGACGTGGGCGCGTCCCAGCGGTACGTCCAGGTTCCGGTCGTCTGCGCCTGCCCGTGGGCCTGATTCCGGCCGGCGAGAAACACGCCGAGCACCGCCGCGAGGGTTCCGGCCGCCGCGAGGACAATAATTTTTTTCCTGGTCGCGTCCATGGCGAAGCCTTCCGTCAAAGGTTGAAAGGCGGGCGGCAAGGTTTTGGCTCTTAAAATTATACCGCTTTCGTCCTTGCGGCGCAAAGTGATCCTGATGGTCGATTTGCGGCCACTGTGGGGCAATCCGCGGCAATTCCAGGGAGTTCGCTGTTGCCTCGCCGCCCGGCAGGACCGCATATTGCAATCGCGCCGCGAACCCCAACGCGGCGTGCGGCCGCAAGGAGCGATCGAAGCCGCCAGACCCTGGAAGGAACCCGCTGCATGGCCCGCGACAGGTGCACCGCCCTCCTGACCACGATCCTGATCCTCGCCGCCGCGGTTGCCGCCCGGGCGGCAACAATTGCCGTTCCCGGCGAGCGGCCCACCCTCGGCGCCGCCCTCGCAGCCGCCCGGCCCGGCGACGTGATCGAGCTGGCGCCCGGCCACTACGCCGAGTACAGCCTGGCCGTGACCGTGCCCGTCACGGTCCGGGGCCTGGGCGCGGCGCCGGCGGACGTGGTCCTGGACGGCGACGGCCGCGGCCGCCTGCTCTCGATCGAGGACGTCGACGGCACCGTCGTGCTCCAGAACCTGACCCTGCGCGAGGGCCTGGCCGCCGGCCCGACCTCGCGCCTGCGCAGCGGCGGCGCCGTCTACGTGGCCCGCAGCTCGCTCATCGCCCAGAACTGCCGCTTCGAAAACAACCGCGCCGCGGCCCACGGCGGCGCCCTGCGCTTCGTGGGCGCCCAGGGGCGCCTGTCCCAGTGCGTCTTCGTCGGCAACATGTCCCTGCTGGGCGGCGGCGCCGTGGACTGCAGCTACGAATCCTCGCCCCGCATCGAACGCTGCGAGTTCGCCGGCAACAGCGGCGGCTGGGGCGGCGCCCTGTCCTGCCGCGGCTGGTCGTCGCCGGTCGTCGAGCGCTCCTGGTTTTCCGGCAACGTGGCCAGCGACCTGTTCGGCTACGGCGGCGGCGTGTTCGCCGACCTGGAATCGTCTCCCCGGCTGGAGCTGTGCACCTTCAACACCAACCGGGCGGCCTACGGGGGCGCCCTGGGCTGCTTCCAGGGCTCGCGGGTCACCATCGCCCGCTGCACCGTCGCCGGCAACGTCGCCACGGGCGCCGGGGCGGGGATCTACTCCATCGACGGCTCACCCGAGATGACCGCCTCCATCGTCGCGTTCCAGAGCGGCTCGGGCATCGAGAGCGTGGGCATGGCCCTGCCCGAACTGGGCTGCTCCAACGTCTACGGCAACACGGGCAGCGATGTCAGCGGCCCGGTCACGGGCGTGTCCGGTGCCGGACCGGTGATCAGCGCCGATCCCGGCTTCTGCAGCGCCGAGCCCGGCGCCCCGGGCGCGATGACCATCGACCCCGCCTC
>JBHEPC010000355.1:0-3285 GCA_046260475.1 Candidatus Krumholzibacteriia bacterium
ATGTTAATGCGACTGGGTCAGGGACAGTAGTCATCGCGGAGCGCAGCGTATTTCGAAATCCCACCCTGACGGTGAATATCGATCTTGGCTACGATGTCACGCTCATCGCACAAGACAACGATCTGTACGCGGGCGACGGTACTCCATATATCGTACGGGCCTGCTGTTACTCGGTGGGGACAAGTGCCTATATCGACATGAGCAACAACTACTGGGGCGAGCACAGCAACTCGGCAGCCCTAGACTCCCTGATCTACGACGGCAACGACGATCCGTCGATCAACGTGATCGTGGACTACGAGCCAATTCGTACGGAGTCGGTGCCGGTGAAGAAGGAGTCCCTGGGCGGCCTCAAGGCCCTCTTCCTGGGCCGCTGAGGGGCGGGTGTGCCTCGATGCTCGGCTCCCCGGCCAGCTTGAACTCGGCGGTACGCCAACAAGCTCAGGTCGCCTCGCCCCCAACCAACCCCGCCGCAATCTCCGGCCAGGCCACGAAGGAACGGTGCGGCACCCCATCGCCGGCCAGCCGCTTGGCCAGCCACCCGGTGGCGAATCGCCGCCCCGGCGCGACCATCAGGGCGCTCTCCCGGTCGGTGTTGCTGTCCCCCGCATACGCCACGACCGGATCGCGCCCGAGGGCGTCGCGCACCACCGCCGGCTTGTCGATCCCGTACTCCGCCGAATGGAATGGCCGCCCCGGGTCCGGCGTCATCACCAGCCCCGTCTCCGGCGCGAACACGCCCGGGCTCGCGTGCACGGTCACGCCCCGCACGCCCATGCGCGCAAGCAGCCGGTCGATGTACCACCGGCACCCCGCCGAGGCGATCACCACCTCCCAGCCCTCAGCCTGCAGCGCCGCGACCGCCGCCGCCGTGCCCGGCGCCGGGTCCAGGGCGTCCACCAGGGCGTCGGCTGCGGCCTCGTCCGTGCGCAGGGAGGCGAACACCGCGCCGATCCCCTGCACGTGGGTCAGCTCGCCGGCCAGGTAGCGCCGCCAGGCCTCGTGCCCGGCCGGGGGGTCGTGGCGCTCGAGGACCAGGTCGAAGAAGTCGCGGTGGGTGAAGGTGCCGTCGAAGTCGGTGACGAGGATGGGCATGGTGCGGGGCCTCGCAGGGTTGTCGCCGGGATTGACGTTGCCGGCCCCCAATGTAGGCGGTGACGCGGTATCGCCCCAGCGCAAACCGGCGATCCCCGCTTCCGTCGGCGGCGCGGGCGTTCCTCGACCAGGTGGCGGCCCTGCCCCTGTAATGATCCCATTATTCAAGTCGATCCCCCGCGGGCCGATACAAGGGCAAGTCCGCCCATCCCGGGCCGGACGCCGCCCTGCGGCCACGACGGGGGATGACCATGGCGCAGACCACCTGGAAGCAGCAGGACAACACCCATGACTTCACGCGCTCGGGCACCTTCGAGGTGGACGGCGACGCCGCCGCCTACCTGCGCAGCATCGTGCGCATGGCCGCCGGCGCCCTGGAGAAGGGCGACGTGCGGGAGGCCGAGTCGTACCTGCGCCAGGGCCTGGCCCGCCAGCCGGACCATCCCCACTGCCTGGCCTACCTGTCGGTTTGCGTGGCGGCGCGGGCGCGCCAGTTCGCCAAGGCCGAGAAGCTGGCCCAGTCCATCATCCGCGACAATCCCTATGACGCGACGGCCCACTACGCCCTGGGCATGGTCTACCTGCAGGCCGAGCGCCGGCGCCCGGCCTTCGAGTGCTTCGCCAAGGCCCTGGACCTGGCCAAGGGCGATCCCTACCTGCAGGGCCAGCTGCACCGGGCCGAGCCCCGGCGCGCGCCCGTCCTGTCCTTCCTGCCTCGGGACCACCGCCTGAACATCGTGCTCGGCCGCCTGCGGGCCCGCCTGCGGGGCTGACCTCGTCCCCGCTCGCCGGCCGATGGATTCTGGATATCCACAATCTTGAACCCTGTCTTGCAACTATTGAATTCTTTGACAGTAATTCCAGCGCCGCGGCATGAGATTCGGGATTCAACACCCATCAACTCCGGTTTAAGGTCTCCACCCCCCAACCAAGGAGATGCCGGATTTGGACAAAGCCCAGCAGTACTGGAAGGCGAACCTGTCCCTGGTGATCCTCTGCCTGATCGTGCTGTCCGCGGGGGCAATTCCTTTGACCATCGATTCTTCAAATGTGAGAATGCCATGTCGTTGACGGGGCGTAACCCTTGGAGAACCCCATGCCGAAACCCATCCTTCTGCTGCTTGCCGCCGGCCTACTGGCCGTCGCCCCCGGCCACGCCGCGGCGTCGGGAGCCGGGGCCATCGCCCTGACCTTCAACGTCTCGGCCCGGGCCGAGGGCATGGGAGGCGCCGGCGTGGCCGGCGTGTGGGGCGGCGACACGAATCTCTGGGCCAACCCGGCGCTGCTGGCCTTCCGGCCGGGCGTGCGCTATTCCACGCTGCACTCGCAGCTGGCGGCCGGCCTGGCCGACGACATCTTCATCGACAAGCAGGAACTGACGCTGGGCTACGCCGGCTTCGGGCTCCTGTACGGACGATCGCCGCTGGAGCACGTCTACCTGGACATGGGCACCCACCAGGGCACCGACGAGAACGGCGATCCGACCGGGGAGTTCGCCTCGTGGGAACGGTCGCGGGCCTGGGGCCTGGGGCTGGGGGCGACCCAGGTGCTGGACCGTTTCGCCGGCACCCGCCTCAACGGCTGGTTCGACGTGGCCGGGGGCGTGGTCTGGCGGGACTTCGAGGACCGGTTGGCGCCCGATTTCCTGGTTCCCGGTGGGAGCGGCAGCGCGGAGGCCTCCTCCCGCGACTGGGGCTGGGTCGTCCGCGTCACGCCGGTCAACACCCTCGCCCGGTGCGCCGCGCTGGGCCGTCTGCCGGTGGGGCTGGTGCTCGAGGGCAGCTACGGGCGCGCCAAGCAGAACGACACCGACGATTTCCTGGTCCGTGTCGATGCCGACCAGGCCGATCCCATGCCCACGGCCCACGTCTCAGGCTGGGCGGTGCACGCGGCCATCGTCCCGGCCGACGGGCTGCTGGCCGGCCTGCCGGAGCTGGTGGCCACGTCGCTGTCGCCGCTGTTCGCCTGGACCTACTCCGAGCAGGTCAGCGAGCCCGGCTACCGGTGGACCGGGGAGGACTACGTCTACGCCCACGACGAGTCCGGTCGCTACGACGAGGACTCGCGCGGCCACGAGTTCGCCTTCCTGAACCTCTTCTACGTGCGGCGGGGCCACCATACCATCGCCTACGGCGACATCGACGCCGCCACCCGCGGCTGGGGCGTGAACCTGCAGGCGGGACGCTATGG
>JBHEPC010000394.1:0-3954 GCA_046260475.1 Candidatus Krumholzibacteriia bacterium
CCGAGGCCCGCCAGCAGCGCGCCCGCGGCCAGCAGGCGCCGCCCGTCCGGCGCGGCGCGGCCGGCCACCCCGTCGCCCAGCAGGAGCACCAGCACCAAGGCCAGCACCAGACCCACCCGCAGCAGGTTCCAGCCCCACAGCGGGTCCTGTGGCGCCGGCGGCAGGGATGGGGCGGTGGCGGCCACAGCCACCTGGAACAGCCACTCGTGGTTGAGCCAGGGGTGCTCCGGGGCGGTGAAGCTGTAGCGGTTGGTCTGCGCGAGGCCGCCCTCGACCAGCAGGTCGGCACCGGCCCGGGCGTGGAACCAGACGTCCCGGTCGGCCAGGCTGTGCCAGCCCAGCAGCAGGGCCGTCACCACGGCCAGGAGCAGGGCGGCGTGGCCCAGGCCCAGGGGCAGGCGGCGGCGGGGAAGGTCACGGGCCAAGGGGCGTCTCCCGGGGTTCAGGCGGGGTGGCGTGTCCGCCGCGAAAGCTAACATCCGGGGCGGGCAGGTTCACGGGATTTTCGTTTGACAATCTGGCGAGGGCGCTGTGGGGCGCTTTGACAAAATGTCGCAAAGAGGGCTTGCCTAGAGGTTCATGGCCGTACGTGTAACATCGCTACGCAATGGAATTTGTTTTTCGGCAAGCGTTTAAAGCCAGACTGAAAAGTAGTGGATTACGTGTTGCATTGGTACGCGACTTGTAAGGGAATGCCCAACCGGACCTCCCCAGCCCCAGGCGAACACGGGCGGTCCCGAGCCCAAGGAGATGGAAAGCATGGCCAAGACCACCACCAGCAAGACCCGCCGCACGCCCCGCGCCAACAAGGCCGCCAAGGCCCACAAGGCCAGCGCCCCGGCGGCTCAGCTGATGAGCAACCTCGACCTCTATTTCCAGGAAGTGAAGGCCTACAGCCTGCTGTCCCGGGACGAGGAGTGCGAGCTGGCCCGCGGCATCCACGCCAACGACAACGAGGCCCTGCACAAGCTGGTGAAGGCCAACCTGCGCTTCGTCGTGTCCATCGCCAAGGAATACGCCCACTACGGCGTGCCGCTGGAGGATCTGATCAACGAGGGCAACCTGGGCCTGCTGAAGGCCGCCCAGCGTTTCGACGAGACCCGCGGCTACAAGTTCATCAGCTACGCTGTGTGGTGGATCCGCCAGTCGATCCTGGCGGCCCTGGCCAACCACAGCAAGATCGTGCGCATGCCCCTGAACCGGGCGCGCGTGCTCAATCAGATCAAGAAGGTCAGCGGCGAACTGCAGCAGAAGCTGCGCCGCAAGCCCGAGCCCGAGGAGATCGCCGCCGAGTTGGGCCTCTCCATCGACGAGGTGAAGGACACCCTGCCCCTGATGCAGGACAACTTCTTCCTGGACGACTACGTCGGCAACGACGAGGACAGCACCTACATGGACTTCCTGGAGGACACCTCCGGGACCGGCCCCGACCGCGGCGTGATGGAGGCTGACCTGCACCAGTCCATCGGCCGCATGCTGGGCGACCTCAAGGAGCGGGAAGCCAAGGTGCTGCGCATGTACTACGGCCTCGGCACCGATCGGGAGATGACGCTGGAGGAGATCGGCCAGAAGATGGGCCTGACCCGCGAGCGCATCCGCCAGATCAAGGAAGAGGCCTTCGAGAAGATCCGCACCAGCAAGACCTTCCGGTACATGCACGACTACGCGGACGAGCACCAGCCGGGTTGACGGACCGGCACAGGCGAACGCAGGGGGCTCCGGTGGCACCGGGGCCCCCTGTTTTTTGCGGCCCAGGCTCAGCTCTCCGCGTCCCCCGGCAGGAGCTCCGGGTTGACGGTGCCGCCGCTGGCCTCGACCACCGCCTCCAGGTAGCCGGCAGCAAGGGTGCGGGGCAGCCACACGGTCCAGGCCACGTCGGCGCCCCAGGCCTCGGCCACGACCCGCCCGCCCCGGCCCTCGAGCTGGCGCAGCAAGGTCTTGTGCAGGGCGTAGGGGAAGCGCAGGGCGAAGCGCCGGCCCAGCACGATCTCGCGGCGCGGTGCCGCGACCAGCGCGGCGTCCATGGCCTCCCCGTAGGCCCGCGCCAAGCCCCCTGTCCCCAGCTTCACGCCGCCGAACCAGCGCATGACGATCCCGACGCAGTCCACCAGCCGGGCCCGCCGCAGGGCCGCCAGGATGGGTTCGCCCGCGGTGCCGGAGGGCTCGCCGGCGTCGCTGCGGTTCTCCAGGGGTTGGGGGCGGTGGCCCAGCCGCCAGGCCCAGCAGACGTGGCGGGCGTCGTGGTGCAGGCGGGCGGCCTCGGCCACCGCCGCCCGGGCCTCGTCCTCGCCGGCGGCAGGTTCGGCCCAGGCCAGGAAGCGGGACCGCTGCACCTTGAGTTCGGCCGTGCCGCGGCCGGCCAAGGTCACCAGGCGGTCGTCCGGGGACGGGCCGGCGGGTGGGTCGTGGCGCGGGGCAGAAGCCATGGGTCCGTGTCCTCGGGCTGCCAGGATTCCGGTCAGGGGCGGCGCCCGCGGTGCGCCGGGGCGGCCACCGCGGCTCCACGGTAGCGCATAGATCGCTCTGAGGCAATGCCTTGCGGCGGCCGGAGCGCGCGCCCGGTTGGCACCACCCTTGCAAACCAGCGGCCGGAACCGAGGGGCGGGACCTCTGCCCCCAACCGAGGAGACTGCCCTTGCTGCGCCACCATATCGGCCGCTCGGTCCGGACCTGCGTCCTGGTGTCCGCCCTCGTCGCCCTGGGCGACGCCGGCTGGGCCGCGGGGTCCGCAGCGGCGCCGGTGGCCGACAGCCCCCGCCTGCAGCCGCCCCGTTCGCGCCTGGGCCGGCCCTTCGACGCGCCCATCCTGGCGGTGGGGTACGTGGGGTTGGGTGGCGGCCTGGCCGCAGGCCAGGATGCGGTGGCGCCCGCCTACGGCGGCGCCGTGGTGTTCCGGCCGGGCTCCGCGGCGAACTTCCTGGACTTCCTCTACGCCTGGAATTGCGGCCTGGTGCTGCAGGCCGACTACCAGAACCTCTCCGACACCGACAGCGTGCTCTCGGCCGACGGCATCGTGCGCCGCTACCTGCGCGACCGCGGCCGGGACGGCACGGAGGTCAGGCTCTTCCTCGGCCTGGGGCTGGGGGCCACGCGCTTCACCGAG
Organism: Candidatus Krumholzibacteriia bacterium; assembly: GCA_046260475.1. GTDB lineage: Bacteria > Krumholzibacteriota > Krumholzibacteriia > LZORAL124-64-63 > LZORAL124-64-63 > JACZKN01. The sequence continues at coordinate 3,104 of JBHEPC010000394.1, forward strand.
CCCGGCACGGCCGGCCGCCAGCAGGACAAGTACTGGTCGGGCGTGATCGAGGTCGGCCAGGAATGGCTGACCGGCGGCCGCTGGTGCCTGGTGCTGCGCGGCCAGTACCGCATGCACCTGCGGCAGCAGCACAACCATGGCGCCTGGCAGGTGGTCGGCGGCGTGGGCCTGCCGTTCCCCCTGTGACCGGCACGATGCCGCTCCGCCGCGGCGCGTGACCGCCCGCCGCCTTTGGCCTATATTGGTGCCACGTCACCCCGCCCGACACGCCGCCGGCCGCGGCCGCCCGCCGCCGGCGCCATCCCTGCGAGGTCAGCCATGCACCGCACGCCGCGTCGTCGCTCCCTGTCGCCCCTTTTCCTGACGGTCCTGGCCTCCGCGCTGGTCCTGGCCGCCGCCGCGACCGCCCAGCCGGAGCTGAGCTACGAGCAGTACCGGGGCCTGGCCTGGGCCGCCGACCGCCTTGACCACGTCACCATGTTCGAACCCCTGGACGGCGAGGCGGGCATGCACGTGGCCGTGGCCGAGCGCTTCGGCACGGTCCAGGTCTTCAAGGCCGACGGGCGGGGCGTCAGCCGCGCCTGGAAGAGCATCCGCCTCGGTGGCGTGCCCGAGGAGATCCTCACCGGTGACCTGGACGGCGACGGCTTCGCCGACTCCCTGGTTTGCCGCACCAGCTCCGGCCAGGTGTACGTGTGGCGGCTGAGCGACTACGCCCTGGTCTGGCAATCCCTGCCCAGCGAGTACCAGTCCATCTCCTGCTTCACCATCGCGAACGTGGACGACGATGCCGCCCATGAGATCGTGCTGCTGGCCGACCGCCGGCTCAACTACGTGGACGGCGTCAACTT
>JBHEPC010000417.1:0-7312 GCA_046260475.1 Candidatus Krumholzibacteriia bacterium
CTCGGTGGCGGCGGATCCTCGCACGGAATCGGAGGCCGCTCGTGGAACCCTTGCGGGCTTCATCGGGATCGAGGAAGTAGACCCCGAACTCCGGCGTGAAAGGACTTTGCGGGCGCTGCCCGGACTGATCTCACCTTCGACGACCGGAACGGGGATGGTCCGAATCGAGGTCACGACGCAATGGCCGGACTTGTCTCAGGCAGTGGCTCGACGCTTAGTCGAGCTGGTCAACCTCTTCAATCTGGAAACGCGCCAATCGAACGCCGCCGTAGAGGGCCGGTTCATCGAGGAGCGCCTTCGAGAAACCGCACAGGCGCTTCGCCACGCGGAGGACGAGCTTCGCACTTTCCTCGAGGCGAATCGGCAGTTCCAGAATTCCCCCCAGCTCGTTTTCGAGTACGATCGCCTGAGGCAACGGGTCGACCATCAGCAGCAAATGTTTACAGGGCTCCAGGAATCGCTCGAGAGCGCGAGAATAAACCAGGTTCGCGACACCCCACTGATCAGCGTGGTGGAATCCGCCGAGCGTCCGGTTTATCCTGATTCCCGCCGTGTGCCCCTGCGCACCATCCTCGCTTTTATCGTCGGCGCCATGCTCGGAACCCTGATCGCCTTTCTACGGGAGGTTCTGGAGACTGCCGTGCCGCCGGCCGCGGCCGGGCCCGGCTGCGCCGCCTTCCTGGAATCCCTGCTGGCCGCCCTTGCGGACGCCGGGCTGGCCGGGCGCGAGCTCTACGTGGAGACCCCGCCCGGCGGGGACGACCGGGCCGTGCTCGAGGCGATCGCCGCCGCCCAGGCGCGCTGGGCCGGGCCGGACGGTGTCTTCCTGCGGGTGGGGGCCAAGCTGCGCTGCGGGGGCCTGGCGGCGGCGGCTTTTCCCGCGCCGGAGCGCTTGGCGCAGGTCATCGCCACCGCCGGCGGGCTGGACCTGGCCCTGAAGTTCACCGCCGGCCTGCACCACCCGGTGCGCCGGCGCGTGGCCGACCCGGAGGTGACGATGCACGGCTTCCTGAACGTCCTGGGCGCCGCGATTCTCGTCGCCGCGGGCCGGCTCGGGGGCGACGACCTGGTCGCCTGCCTGACCGAGACCGAGGCTGACGCCTTCACTTTCGGCGAGGACCGTTTCTCCTGGCGCGGACACGCCGCCGGCACCGCGGCGGTGGCCCGCGCCCGCGCCGGCCGCGTGCCGGGCTTCGGCAGTTGCTCGTTCCGCGAACCCCGCGACGACCTGGCGGCGCTGGGTCTGCTCTAGCTCTGTCCCGTCCGCCGCCTGCGAAAGGAATGCCGACCCATGGACCGGACCGTCGATCCCTCCGTACGTTCGTTCGTGGCGGTGGCTCCCGAGAGCCACTTCCCCCTGCAGAACCTGCCCTACGGCGTGTTCAGCCCCGGGCCCCGGGCCGGGCGGCGCATCGGCACGCGCATCGGCGACCTCGTCGTGGACCTGGCCGCCCTGGAGGACGCGGGCCTGCTGGACGACGCGGGCCTGCCCCGGGGCATCTTCAGCCATCCGGTGCTGAACCCGTTCATGGATGCGGAGCCGCAGCGGCGGCGGCTGGTGCGCCGGCTGGTCCACGGCCTGCTGCGGGCCGACGAGCCCACCCTCAGGGACGATCCGGTGCTGCGGGGCCGGGTGCTGCTGCCCGCGGACTCGGTGGTGATGCACCTGCCGGTGCTGACGCGCGACTACACCGACTTCTACTCGTCCCGGGAGCACGCCACCAACGTGGGCGTCATGTTCCGGGGCCGGGAGAACGCGCTGATGCCCAACTGGCTGCACCTGCCCGTGGGCTACCACGGCCGGGCCAGCAGCCTCGTCGTCTCGGGCACGCCGATCGTGCGGCCCCGGGGCCAGACCCTGCCCGCGGATGACCAGCCGCCGGTGTTCGGCCCCAGCCGCCTGTTGGATTTCGAGCTGGAGATGGGCTTCTACGTCGGCGGCGGCAACCCCCTGGGCGAGCCCGTGGCGGCCGACCGGGCGGCCGACCACATCTTCGGCCTGGTGCTGGTGAACGACTGGTCGGCCCGGGACATCCAGAAGTGGGAGTACCAGCCGCTCGGTCCGTTCAACGCCAAGAACTTCGCCACCAGCTGCTCGCCCTGGGTGGTGACCCTGGACGCCCTGGCGCCGTTCCGCTGCCCGGCTCCGGCCCAGGACCCCGAGCCGCTGCCCTACCTGCGCGAGGCCGACCGCCACACCTACGACATCCGGCTGGAGGTGCAGGTGCGGGCCGAGGGCGCGGCCGAGGGCCTGCAGGTCACGGCCAGCAACTTCCGCCACCTGTACTGGACCATGGCCCAGCAGCTGGCCCACCACACGGTGACCGGCTGCAACCTCGGCACCGGCGACCTGCTGGCCACCGGCACCATCAGCGGGCCGGACGAGGGCAGCCGGGGCTCGCTGCTGGAGATCACCTGGCGCGGCACCGAGCCGGTGACCCTGCCGGGCGGGCACGAGCGCCGGTTCCTGGCCGACGGCGACACCGTGACCATGAGCGGCTGGTGCCAGGGCGACGGCTACCGCGTCGGCTTCGGCGAGGTCACGGGCACCGTCCTGCCGGCGCGCGCGGAGCCGTGAGCGGGATCGGGGAGATCCTCTGGCGGCCGGACCCGGCGGCCGTCGCCCGGGCCCAGGCCACCCTCTTCGGCCACGCGGTCGGCCGGCGGCGCGGCCTGGACCTCGACGGCTGGGATGCCCTCTGGCGCTGGTCGGTAGCCGACCCGGAGGCCTTCTGGTCCGAGCTGTGGGACTTCGCCGCGGTGGTGGGCGAGAAGGGCCCCGGGCCCTGCCTGGTCGACGGCGACCGCATGCCCGGCGCCCGCTGGTTCCCCACCGCGAGCCTGAACTACGCCGAGAACCTGCTGCAGGGGGACGACGACCAGGAGGCCCTGGTCTGGCGGGGCGAGGACGGGGCGGCGCGCCGCCTGACCTTCGCCCAGGTGCGGGCCGAAACCGCCCGCGTCGCCGCCGGTTTGGCCGCCGACGGCGTGGGGCCGGGGACGCCGGTCGCGGGCTTCCTGCCCAACCTGCCCGAGACGGTGATCGCCATGCTGGCCACCGCCAGCCTGGGCGGGGTGTGGTCCAGCTGCTCGCCCGACTTCGGCGCCCAGGGCGTGGTGGACCGCTTCGGCCAGATCGGGCCGCGGGTGCTGTTCGCCGCCGACGGCTACCGCTACGGCGGCCGCGCCGTGGACGTGGGGCCCGTGGTCGCGACCCTGCGCGCGGCCCTGCCCGGCTTGCGGCGCACCGTGATGGTGCCGGGTCCGGACCCGGGCGCGGCGCCCTCCGCCGGCGCGGCCGCGTGGGCGGACTACGGCGACCGGGGCGCGCGGCCTGCCTACCGCCGGGTGCCCTTCGCCGCGCCCTTGTTCATCATGTTCTCCTCCGGCACCACCGGCCTGCCCAAGTGCCTGGTGCACACGGTGGGCGGCACCCTGCTGCAGCACCTGAAGGAGCACCGCCTGCACGGCGACCTGCGGCCCGGCGACCGCTTCTTCTACCACACCACCTGCGGCTGGATGATGTGGAACTGGCTGGTGTCCGGTCTGGCCTCCCGGGCGGCGGTGATGCTCTACGACGGGCATCCCCTGCGGCCGGCGCCGGTGCTGTGGGACTACGCGGCCGCCGAGGGCATCACCACCCTGGGCACCAGCGCCCGCTGGCTGGCGGCCTGCCGGCAGGAGGGCCTGGCGCCGGGGCGGAGCCACGACCTGGGCGCCCTGCGCGCGATCCTCTCGACCGGCTCGCCCCTGGCGCCCGCGTCCTTCGACTGGGGGTACCGCGACGTCAAGGCCGACCTGCGCCTGAGCAGCATCTCCGGCGGGACCGACATCATCTCCTGCTTCGCCCTGGGCAGCCCCGTGCTGCCGGTGCGGCGGGGCGAGCTCCAGTGCCGGGGTCTGGGCATGGCGGTGGACGTGTTCGGCCCGGAGGGGCGGCCGCTGCCGGCGGGCAAGGGCGAGCTGGTCTGCACGGCGCCCTTCCCGTCCATGCCCACCGGCTTCTGGAACGACCCGGACGGCGCGCGTTACCGCGCCGCCTACTTCGACCGCTTCCCCGGGGTCTGGTGCCACGGTGACTTCGCCGAGTTGACGCCGTCCGGCGGCGTGGTCATCCACGGGCGCTCGGACACGGTGCTCAACCCCGGCGGCGTGCGCATCGGCACGGCCGAGATCTACCGCGTGGTGGACCGCCATCCGGACGTGGTGGAGAGCCTGGTGGTGGGGCAGCAGCAGGGGGACGACGTGCGCGTGGTGCTGTTCGTGGTGCTGCGCGAGGGCGCGCTCCTGGACGAGGCGCTGGCGGCCCAGCTGCGCGACCGCCTGCGCGCGGAGGCCTCGCCCCGGCACGTGCCGGCGGTCATCCTTCAGGCGCCCGCGCTGCCGCGCACCGTCAGCGGCAAGACCGTCGAGGTGGCGGTGCGCGACCTGCTGCACGGCCGGCCGGTGCGCAACGCCGGGGCCCTGGCCAACCCCGAGGTCCTGGACTGGTACCGCGCCGCCGCGGCGGACCTGGAGGCCTGACGCGGCCGGCGCCCGTCAGCCCAGCAGCGTGTTCACGGCCTCGAGGATGTCCTCGTTCGTGAACGGCTTCTTGATGGTGCGGTCCGCGCCCAGCAGCCGCGCCGAGTGGAGGTAGTTCTCCGGCTCGGCCCGGCCGCCGCCCGAGATGGCGATCACCTTCAGGGACGGCCTGGTGCGCTTCATGTCCATGATCGTCTCGATGCCGTCCTTCTCGGGCATGATGATGTCGGTGATGACCAGGTCCACCTCCGTCGTCCGGAACAGTTCCACCCCCTCCTTGCCGTTGGCGGCGGTGGCGGTCTCGTAGCCGGCGCGTTCCAGGAGGCTTTCCAGGAACTCCCGCACCTCGTTATCGTCCTCGATGATCAGCACCCTTGCCACGGCAGTCTCCTTTCCCCGTCCCCCCGCGGGTTCAGTACGGCCCCGGGTCCGCGGCGGCCAGCGCCGACCGCACCGCGGCGGCCAGGACCTCGGCGCCGAACGGCTTGCGGATAACGGCAGTGTAACCGCCCCGGCGCATCTCCGCCGGTACGGCGTCCTCGTCGTGGCCCGTGACCACGATCGCCGGCGCCCCCGGCCGCAGCTCGCGCCAGCGCCGCAGCACCGTGCCGCCATCGATTTCGGGCATCGCCGCGTCGGTCATCAGCAGGCCGAAGCGGTCCGCGTCCCCGGCCAGGGTCTCCAGGGCCGCCGCGCCGCCGACGCAACCCTCGACGGCATAGCCGCAGCGTTCGAGCATGGTCGCAGCCACGCTGACGATGGGCTCCTCGTCGTCGACGAAGAGGATGCGCGCCGGATCGGCGTACCCTTCGACGGCCGCGGCCCCCGCGGCGGCGTCCGGCAGCCGCGGCAGGTAGACCGTGACCTCGGTGCCCCGGCCGGGTGCGCTCTCGACGCGGATGTGGCCGCCGTGGGCGGTGACGATGCCGTGCACCACCGACAGGCCCAGCCCCGTGCCCTTGCCCACGTCCTTGGTGGTGAAGAAGGGGTCGAAGAGCCGGGCGAGGGTCCGCCGGTCCATGCCGCTGCCGTCGTCGGCGACCGTCAGCGCCACCAGGTCGCAGTCCGCCAGGGCGGGCGGAATCCCCGCGTTCGTTCCGGCCGGCACGCGAGCGAGCGCGATGCCCAGGGTCCCGCCGCGGTCCTCCATGGCGTGGAAGGCATTGGTGGCCAGATTCAGCAGCATCTGGCCCAGCTGCGCCGGGTCGGCCACGATCATCCCCGCGTCGGGGGCGATCTGCACCTCCAGCGCGATCGACGCCGGCAGCGTCGGGCGCAGCAGGTCCACCGCCTCCCGCACCACCGCCGCGGCCGCCAACGGTCGCGCCTCCTGCTCTTCGCGGCGGCTGAACAGCAGGATGCGCCGCACCAGTTCCTCGCCCCGGCGGGTGGCCTTCAGCACCCGGTCCAGGTCGCGGGCCAGGTTCGAGCCGGCGGGGGCGTCCTCCCGCGCCAGGGTCGTGAAGCCCAGCACGGCCTGCAGGATGTTGTTGAAGTCGTGGGCGATGCCGCCGGCCAGGGCGCCCAGCGCCTCCATCTTCTGGGCCTGGCGCAGATGGGCCTCGGTGATCTCGTTGGCCAGGTGGGACTGGAGGATGGGCGCGAGGTACCCCGCCAGGGATTCGACGAAGGCGCGGTCGGACGGCCGGTAGGACTCGGCACGGTCCGCCACCACCAGCACTCCGATCACCTGGTCGCGGGTGGAGATGGGCACCGCCAGGGCGCCGTGCACGCTGGTCCCGCCGCCGTCCAGGTCCAGGCGGCCGGGTTCGATCTCCGCGTGGTCCAGCCGCGCCACGCGGGCGATCAGGGGCGCCAGGCGCTCGGCCGCCACCAGGCTCGTGTCCGACGGGGGCTGGGCCGCCGCGACCCGCAGGTCGCCGTCGGCGTCGAAGGTGCCCAGCAGCCCGGCCGGGCTGTCCGTGGCCGCGCAGACCAGGGCCAGCACGTCCCGGTAGATGCCCGGCCCCGAACCGGTCAGGAAGGTCTCGGCCAGGCGGTTGCGCACCTCCAGGGCCAGCTCGGCCTCCTTGCGGGCGGTGATGTCCCGGTGGGTGCCGGTCATGCGCAGGGCCTCGCCGCCGGGGCCCCGCTGCACCACCTTGCCCCGGTCCAGCACCCAGATCCAGTGGCCGCGGGCGTGGCGCAGGCGCACCTCGGTCTCGTAGACGGGAGCCTCGCCCCGGAGGTGCGCCGCCAGCAGCGCCCGGGCGCGCGGTGCGTCCTGCGGGTGGATGAGCCGGTCCCAGGTGGACGGGTCCGGGGCGATCTCCTCCAGCTCGAGGCCGAGCATCGCGGCCCACGAGCGGCTGTAGACCATGCGCCCGTTGGGGACGTCCCAGTCCCAGACGCCGTCCTGGGCGGCCTCCAGGGCCAGGCTCAGGCGCTCGCGGCTGGCCATCAGGTCGCGGCGGGTCTCGACGTCGGCGGTGATGTCGCGGAAGACGGTCATCACCGCGTCGCGATCGCGGAAGCGGACCAGGGTGCTCTGGGTCAGCACGCTGGCGTAGCCGCCGTCGCTGCGCCGCATCCGCACCTCCACCGGGGTGGTGGGGGCGCCGGCGGCCAGGGAGGCGAGCCTTGCGGCCACCGCCGGCCGCTCGTCAGGGTGGATCAGGCCCCAGGCCGCGTCGCGGTCCAGCTGGGTGATGTCCTCGCGGCCGAAGAACGCCAAGGCCCGGCCGTTGGCGAACAGGGGCTGCCGGTCCGCGTGCACCACGACGCAGTTGGGGGAGGCCTCCACCAGAGCGTGGTAGTTCTCCGGGTCGGGCGCCGTGCCGCCACCCGG
>JBHEPC010000261.1:0-6192 GCA_046260475.1 Candidatus Krumholzibacteriia bacterium
GTCCCGCAGCTCCTGCAGGGCCCGGGCCGCTGCGCGGCGCAGGTCCGGGCCCAGGGGCGGCACCAGCAGGGGCACGATGCGCGGCGGGTCCTGGGGACGCAGCCGCTGCAGGAACGGCAGCTGGATCTCCACGGCGTGCTCGTCCCGATGGGCGCGGTCGTCCACGGCGAAGGCCCCGCACGCGGCCAGGCGGGCCACCGCCGCCGTGTCCACGGGCACCTCGCCCAGGGGCGTGGCGAAGGCGTCGGCGCCGCTCAGGGCGATGCGCTCCAGGCGCACCCGGTGGTTGGGAGCCAGGATCACCACCCGCCCGGGCAGGCAGCCGGCCAGGCGGGCGTAGAGGCGGCCGGCCGTCGGCCCGCTCCAGGCGTAGCCGGCGTGGGGAACCACCGCGACCAGGGGTCGTCCGGCCGGGGGCGGGTTCGGTCCCGGCGCCAGCAGGCCGTCCACGAGCGCGGCCAGTTCGGCGGGGCGGCCCGGGTACCAGGTCCCGGCCAGGACGGGGGGGCGGACGACGGCCATGGCGCACCTCCGGCGGCGGTGGCGATTCTCCGGTTGGTGTTGGACGGCGGTGATTCTATCATAGGGGCACGTGCGGAACCATCACCCCAAGGGAGGAAGCCGTTTTGAACATCAAGCAGAACCAGGTCGGCGACGTCATGGTCCTGAGCCTGTCCGGCAAGATCATGGGCGGTCCGGACCACGAGAAGTTCCAGTCCGAGATCAAGTCCCTGGTGTCCGACGGCGTCGTGGACGTGCTGCTGAACATGTCCAAGGTCTCCTGGGTGAACTCGACGGGCCTGGGCATCCTGGTGTCGGCTTTCCACACCCTGAAGAAGAACGGCGGCCAGCTGAAGATCTGCGAGGTGAGCGACCGCATCGACAACATCCTGAACGTCACCCAGCTGAAGCTGGTCTTCGAGACGTTCGAAAGCTGCGAGGCCGGGCTGGCGTCCTTCAAGCAGGACTGACCCGTGGCCCCGGACCCGCAGCCGCGGCCGCGCGCGCCCGCCCTGACGGTGGACGCCGTGGTCCTCAGCCGCGGCGGCGAGGGTCTGCTGGACGACGGCTACCGGGTGCTGCTGGTCGAGCGCGGCCGCGAGCCCTTCCGCGGCCGCTGGGCCCTGCCCGGCGGGTTCGTCGACTACGGCGAGGATCCCGACCTGGCCGTCGGGCGCGAGGTCGCCGAGGAGACGGGCCTGGAGGGCCTGCCCTTCCGCCAGTTCCGCGCCTTCGGGCAGCCGGGACGCGATCCGCGGGGGCACACCGTCTCCATCGTCTACGTGGCGTTCATCATCGGCGACCGGCCCGCGGTCACCGGCGGCGACGACGCCGCGGCCGCGGCCTGGCACCCGCTGGACGGGCTGCCGGACCTGGCCTTCGACCACGGCACGATCGTCGCCCGGGTCATCGATAACCTGAAGCTCCGCTGACCGGACCGGCGCCGGCGGCTTACCAAAAGGCAAGGAGAGGCAGACGTGAGCGACAAGCTGACCCCCGAGGTCGTGGTCGAGGCCCTCAAGGACGTGAAGGTCCCGGGCACGAAGGTGGACGTGGTGAAGATCGACCTCATCGGCGAGGTCATCGTCACCGGCGGCAAGGTCGCGGTCACGGTCGTGCGCACCTCCGAGAAGGAGGAGACCATCGCCGCCGTGCGCGCCGCGGTGGCCGAGCGCGTGGCCCGCATCCCGGGCGTCCTTTCCTGCGAGGTGACCGTCGACGACCGCTCCGCCCCGCGCCAGGCCCCGCCCCGCGGCCCCCACGGCCAGTCGTCCGACCCCTTCGCCGACCGCCAGCGCCTGCCCGGAGTGCGCATGGTGATTGCCGTGGCCAGCGCCAAGGGCGGGGTGGGCAAGTCCTCGGTCGCGGTGAACCTGGCCCTGGCCCTGCGGGACCGCGGCCACAAGGTCGGCCTGCTGGACGCCGACGTCTACGGGCCGAGCGTGCCCACGATGCTGGCGTTGGACAAGCCGCCCATGGTCAACGCCGACAAGCAGATCTTCCCGGTGGAGCACCGGGGCCTGCAGGTCATCAGCATGGGCCTGTTGATGCCGCCGGACCAGCCGGTGATCTGGCGCGGGCCGCTGGTGTTCTCGGCCGTCAAGCAGTTCCTCAAGGACGTGCAGTGGACGGACCTCGATTACCTGGTGGTGGACATGCCCCCGGGCACGGGCGACGCCCAGCTGACCCTCGTGCAGCAGGTGCCCCTGGCGGGCGTGGTGATGGTGACCACGCCCCAGGAGGGGGCCCTGGCGGACGTGCGCCGGGGCATCCGCATGTTCCGGGAGGTGGACGTGCCGGTGCTGGGCGTGGTGGAGAACATGAGCTTCTTCATCTGCCCGGACACGGGCAAGTCCTACGACATCTTCGGGCAGGGCGGCGGGCGCCGCGTGGCCCAGGAGTACGGGCTGCCGCTGCTGGCGGAGATCCCCATCGACCCGTCCATCCGCACCGGGGGCGACGAGGGGCGGCCGGCGGTGGAGAACGAAGGCTCGCCCGCCCGGGAGGCCTTCCTGGCCCTGGCCGACCGGGTGGCGGAGCTCGCCACCGAGCCCGGGGCCTAGGGCCCCGTGGCCGTCGCGGCAACCCCGGCCCGGCCCGTGCCGGCGGCCGCGCACCGCGCCGGGCGCCTGCTGGCCGGCGCCCTGGTGGGCCTGTGCCTGACCGCGACCTTCTCCATTTCCCTGACCCAGATCCTGCTGGGGGTGGCCTTGGCCGCCCTGCTGGTCCACCTGGCCATCGCCCGCGACCCGCAGGCCTGGGCCGTGGGCCTGGAGGGTCCGCTGCTGGCGTTGCTGCTGTGGGCGGTGGCGATGGTGCCCCTGTCGGGGGACCGGGCCCAGAGCGCGCTCTACCTGCGCCGCTTCTACCTCTTCGCCGCCCTGTTCATCGCCGCCGGCGCGGTGCGCGGCGAGGCGGGCGCCCGGGTGCGGCGGTGGGCCCTGGGCGCCCTGCTCGCGGGCGGGGCGGGCGCGGCGCTGTACGGCCTGGCGGACTACGCCCGCACCGGCGGCGCCTTCGTCGACGCCTGGGACGGGTACCTGAAGAACCGGGTGGTCCTGACCCAGCACTACATGACCGCCGGCGGCCTGATGATGACGACCTGCCTGGTGGCCCTGGCCTTCCTGCTGGTGGCGCGGCCGCGGCGCGGGCGGCTGCTGGTGGCCGCGGCGGCGCTGCCCATGGCGGCGGCCCTGCTGCTGACCCTGACGCGCAGCGCCTGGCTGGGATTCGGCGCGGGGGCGGCGGTGATGCTGGCCATGACCCGGCACCGGCTGGCCCTGGGGGCGATGGCCCTCGGGCTGGCGGCGCTGCTGCTGCTGCCGGGCCTGGTGCGCGACCGCTTCCTGTCGGCCTTCGACCCGGCCAACTACCAGAACGCGCCCCGCCTGGTGATGTGGCAGGTCGGCATGGAGATCGTCGCCGACCACCCCGTGACCGGCGTCGGTGACCGCAACCTGAACGAACTGTACTGGGCCTACCGGGAGCGGGCGGCCGGCGCGCCGGTCAGCCGCGAGGCCTACCCGGGCGGCCCCGTCCTGGCGGTGGGGCACCTCCACAACAACGTGCTGCAGGTGGCCGCCAACTGGGGTCTGCCGGGGCTGGTCCTGGTGGTGGTCTTCATGGTGGCGCTGCTGCGGCGGCTGCGGGCGGTGTGGCGCGGCTTGCGCACGGCGGCCGTCGCCCAGGATGATCCGGCGCCGCCGCAGGGCTGGGCCCTGGCGGCGATCGGGGTGTGGTGGGGTTTCGTGGTCGCCGGGATGTTCGAGTGGTACTTCGGCGACGCGGAGGTGGCCCTGCTGGCCTGGCTGGTCAGCGGGCTGGCCCTGGGTGCGGACCGCCTGGCCGCGGTCCGCACGGCCGGCGGACCGCCGGCTCACTCGGCGTAGCCCAGGTCCTTCAGGCGCTGCCGCACCGTCGCGTCCAGGTCGGCCCAGCCGCCGCCGCCGCCGCCGCCCGCGGCGCCGCAGCCGGACGCCCGCCAGGCCTCGACCACCTGCCGCAGCTGGGCCAGTTCCTGCGGCCGCTCGTCCCGGCAGTCGTGGTGCTCGCCGGGGTCGGCGCCCAGGTCGTACAGGGCCAGGGGCTCGCCGTCGCGGCGGGCGATCAGCTTCCAACGCCCCCGCCTGACCATCACCAGGTCCGGTCCGTAGGCGATGGCCTCGGCCAGCAGCGGCGTCGTGCCGGCGTCCTGGTCGGCGCCGTCGGCGCGGGAGCGGCCCACCAGGCTGCGGGCCAGGGCGCCGGCGGGCAGGGGCCGGCCCTGGCCCGGCGTCAGCGGCCCTGCCTGCACCCAGTCGGCCAGGGTGGGGGCCAGGTCCAGCAGGGAGACGGGGGCGGTGACGCGGCGCCCACGGGGCACCCCAGGGCCCCAGGTCGCCCAGGGCACGTGCAGCAGTTCCTGGAAGTGGGAGTGGCCGTGGCCGATGCCCACCAGCCCGCGCGGGTCGTGGCCCCACCGGTGGCCCTCGGCGGCGTGGTCCAGGAATTCCTCGCCATGGTCCGAGAAAACCGAGACCACGGTGCGGTCGGCGAGGCGCCAAGCCTCCAATTTGTCTTGCATGGACCCAATGGCGCGGTCGACCTGGCGCACGGTGGCGGCGTAGATGGCCTTCTTCAGGGCGAGGGCGGCCGCGGCCACTGGGTCGAGCGGCAGGGGCACCCGGCCGAGGTGGGGTGTGGGCGGCTCGCCCCAGCGGGCCAAGCCGGCCAGCGCGGCGGGGGAGACGTCGGCGCCGGCCCGCCGCAGGTCCGGCAGGAAGGGCGCAAGGTCCGTCGCCGGCGGCGTCGTGGGCTCGTGGGGATCGTTGAACAGGACGAAGCAGAAGAAGGGCCGGTCGCCGTGGCGGCGGATCCAGTCCAGGGCCGCCTCGGCCAGGTCGCCGGCCGGCAGGTTCAGGTAGCGGTGCTCGGCGAAGGTCTCGGCCAGGCCGAAGGCGAAGAACTGGTTGGAGTAGAAGGCGGCGGTGCGGTAGCCGCGGGCCGCCAGGTGGGCCGCGAGGGTCCGGGTGCCGTCCTGCAGCCGCTGCGGCGGTTGCGTGTCCATGTTGCGCTCGGGGCCGGGCAGGTAGGCCCCGTGCAGGCCGGGCATCAGGCCGCTGAGCGCGCCGGCGAACGAGGGCAGGGTCCAGGGCGCCGGGGCGGTGACGTCGCTGAAGACCGTGCCCCGGGCGGCGAGGCGGTCCAGGTGCGGCGTGGTGGGCAGGGGGCAGCCGCCGAACCCGGTGTGGTCGGCGCGCAGGGTGTCCACGCCCACCAGCAGCAGGTTGGGCGGCCCCGGGCGGTCGGGCACCAGGCGCGTCGGGCGCAGCGGGCGCAGCAGCACGCGCTGCCAGCGTTCCAGGCGAGCCCGCCGGCGGGCGGTGCGCAGCAGGGGCGCGAAGGATTCGTCGGCCATGCCACTCCGTGCGTAGGTCGGCGGCCGGGGCCTCGCTGGACACCGGACCGTGCGGGCGTTACCATGGGTACCATGAAGCTCTTGGACTATACAACAACCCGCGGCTTCCTGCCGCACGTCAAGTGCGTCTCGGTCCAGGACGCCGTGGCGCGCCTGGTGGACGTGCTGGCCCAGGAGGGCGACCTGGTCGACCCCACCGGCGTCGTGGCCGAGGTCATGCGCCGCGAGGCCGAAGGCAGCACCGCCATCGGCGGCGGCCTGGTGATCCCCCACGCCCGCTGCGCCGCCGTGCCGGCGGTGCGGGTGGCGGTGGCGACCCTCGCCGAGCCCCTCGCCGTGCCCTCGCAGGACGGCCAACCCGTGGACGTGGTCATCCTGCTGGTGGGGCCCGCGGGCGACCCGCGCCAGATGCTGCGGGTGCTGGCCCGCCTGGCCCGGGCCGTCAAGGCCGACGATTTCCGGGACGGCCTGCGCGCCGCCGGCGAAGCGGCGAGCTTGCGCGAGGCCTTCGCCCGCGCCGTCTGATCCCCGCCGGGTTAACGGCTTTCTCATCGTTTATGCAGATTAATGACTTGCCTGCCGTCGCGGCGGCGGGCTATGTTTGGCGCCGCCCGACCGACCCCGGTGCGGCCCCCTTTCCGTATGCCGTCGTTCCCCCGAAGGGAGAGACCCCCGATGACCAGAACCTGCAGGCCGGTTGCCCGCGCGCGGGCGTTGCCGCTGATCCCGGTCCTCGTGCTCGGCGCGCTGGGCGCAGCGCTGCCCGCCGCCGCCCAGGACGCCGACCATCTGAT
>JBHEPC010000264.1:0-7104 GCA_046260475.1 Candidatus Krumholzibacteriia bacterium
TCCACCAGGGCGGGCACGTCGCCGCTGAGGTTCGGGGCGCCGTTGGCGTAGGGCACGCCCATCTTGATGGCCGCGTAGGCGTAGATCATGCTGGGCGGGATGTCCGGGTGGCTGTCGCGCAGGCCCTGCTCGAAGCTGGCCAGGTCGGCGTGGACGGCGGTGCGCTTCATGAAGATCTCGGTGGACCCGCACCAGATGACGACCAGCCGGTCGCAGCCGTGCTGCTTGCGGAAGGTCTCCATGTCCTGCATCAGCTGATCGGCCAGGTCCATCTTGCTCTCGCCGGTCTTGACGTGGGTCCCGTGCAGCTTCTTGACGTAGTGGTTGTCGAAGACCGCGGGCATGGGCTTGATGGCCTCGAGCTCGTCCTTGAGTTCCCGCAGCAGGTCCTTCTCCAGCACGCCGGCCTTCACGGCCGCCTGGTAGACGTCGTCCTCGAAGATGTCCCAGCCGCCGAACACCAGCTGGTCGAGGTCCGCCAGGGGGACGAAGTTGCGGACCAGGGGCTGGCGGTCGTCGGTGCGCTTGCCCAGGCGGATGTGGCCCATCTGGGTCATGCTGCCGATGGGCAGACGCAGGCCCTTGCGGATGGCGACGACACCAGCTATGAAGGTGGAGGCGACGGCGCCCATGCCCGGGGTCAGGACCCCCAGTTTGCCCGCCGCGGGCTGGATCTGCTGCTGTTCGGCCATGTCGTTAGCTCCTCTCGGAAATTCGATGCCCTCGATGGCGAAAGCCGTGCTGGACAGGATAGGGGGCGGCGGGGCGGGAGGCAAAAGAAAAACGCGCCCTTGCCGGGGCCGCGGCGGGTGCGCGGCGGGGGCTGACGATACGCCAATTCTGTCCCGGCCGGAGGGGGGATTAACAAAAAAATTTCCAGATCCGGGCTGGACGATACGTTTGGTGATGTGCTATAGTATGGGGGTCGCGGTCGGGGAGGTGTCCCGGCCGGACGCCCGCCCCGGGAAAGGAGTTCGATGGCCCGAAGCTAACGCGTTCGTAGCCTTTAAGATACACAGACACCGTCTTTGCTTCGGCAAAGGGAGTTAGTGCAACATGAAGGAAGACGCGGCAGCATTCGCGGTCGTCGACAGCGAGTACGTCCTTTCCGCGCAGCGGTTCTATATCCCGGCGGACACGTCCCGGTACTACGGGGCCGCGTCCGGGGTCAAGCGCCTGGCCGACCTGGTCTGCGCGGGGCTGCTCCTGTTTCTGTGCGCGCCGCTGATGGGGCTGATCGCCCTGGCGATCAAGCGCAGCAGTCCGGGCCCTGTGCTGTTCGTGCAGGAGCGCCTCGGCCGGGACGGGCGGCCGTTCCCGTTCTTCAAGTTCCGCTCGATGGCCCACAACAGCGACGACGCCATCCACCGCCAGTTCGCGGCGATGTTCATCGCCGGCGACGACGACGGCTGCCGTCAGACCAACGACGGCGACGAGGTCTTCAAGCTGAAGGCCGACCCCCGGGTGACCGGGGTGGGCGCCTGGCTGCGCCGCACCTCGCTGGACGAGCTGCCCCAGCTGTTCAACATCCTGCGGGGCGAGATGTCGCTGGTCGGCCCCCGCCCGCCCATCGCCTACGAGATCGAGAACTACCAGCCCTGGCACCTGGAGCGCCTGAAGGCCGTGCCCGGACTGACCGGCCTGTGGCAGGTCAGCGGACGCAGCCAGGTTTCCTTCGACGACATGGTGCGGCTGGACATCCGCTACATCAACACCTGGTCCCCCTGGCAGGACCTCGCGATCATGCTCAAAACCATCCCGGTTGTGCTGCGGGGGACGGGCGGCTACTAGCGGTCGCGCGTCCCCCGGTCAGCGTCACGGGCGCGCGTGCGCCCGCGGCCGGGCGGGGCCTGCCCCGCGGCGGCCACAGCGCACGCCGTTCTTCCGGGCCAGAGTGGCGCCCCGCGGCGCCCGTCACCAAGGAGAGGGCATCATGCTGAAGGTCGGCGTCATCGGCTGCGGCTACTGGGGACCGAACCTCATCCGGAACTTCCACGGTTTGCCGGGCGCGGAGGTGGCGGCCATCGCCGACCTCGACGAGACGCGGCTGGCCAAGGTGGGGCTGCTCTACCCGGGCGCCCGCAAGACGACGAACCACCTGGAGATCATCGAGGACCCGGCGATCGACGCCGTGGTCGTGGCCACGCCCATGTCGACGCACTTCCGGCTGGGCCTGCAGGTGCTGGAGGCGGGCAAGCACCTCTTCCTCGAGAAGCCCATGGCCACCAACAGCGACGACTGCCGGGCGCTGGTTGACCTGGCCGCGCGCCGGGACCTGGTGCTGATGGTGGGACACACGTTCATCTACACGCCGGCCGTGCGCAAGATCAAGACCCTGATCGACTCGGGCGAGCTGGGCGACGTCTACTACGTCAACGTGCAGCGGGTGAACCTGGGCATCTTCCAGCAGGACGCCAACGTGGTCTGGGACCTGGCGCCCCACGACGTGTCCATCGTCAACTACCTGTTCGGCGCCGACCCGGTGCGGGTCAGCGCCACCGGCCGCTGCTACGTGCAGCAGGACCTGGGCATCGAGGACGTGGCCTTCCTGACCCTCGAGTACCCCGAAGGACGTCTTGCGCACATCCACGTCTCGTGGTTGGATCCCAACAAGATCCGCAACACGACGGTCGTGGGCAGCCGCAAGATGCTGGTCTACGACGACGTCTCGCCGGCGGAGAAGATCCGCGTCTACGACAAGGGCGTGGACGTGCAGCCGCACTACGACAACTTCGGCGAGTTCCAGCTCCTGTACCGGTCGGGCGACGTCTTCATCCCCCGGCTGGACACGGTGGAGCCCCTGCGGGTCGAGGCCCAGCACTTCGTGGACGTGATCGCCGGCGAGGCCGAGCTGATGACCACGGGCGTCCACGGCCTGCGCGTGGTCCAGGTGCTCGAGCAGGCCTGCCGCTCCATCAGGGAGGACGGCCGCCCGCAGGACCTGGCCTACGCCCTCTGAGGCGGCGCGAAAGGACGGTCCCGGCAGGGTGGTGACGGAGCGGACGCTGCGCGTGGCCATGATCGGCCAGAAGGGCTACCCGCCGGTGCACGGCGGGATCGAAAAGCACGTGGCCGAGTTGGCGGCGCGGTTGCCGGCGCTGGGGGTCGAGGTCGACATCTTCAGCCGGCCCCACTACAGCGCGGCCGACGGCCCGGCCGACCTGCCGGGGGTGCGGGTGCGGAAGCTGCCGAGCATCCCCACCAAGCACCTGGACGCCATCAGCCACACCGCCCTGGCCACCGCCAGGGTCATGGGCGGGGGCTACGACGTGGTCCACTACCACGCCCTGGGCCCGGGCCTGTTGTCCGGCCTACCCCGCTGGTTCGGCCGGGCGCGCACCGCCGTGACGGTGCACGGCCTGGACTGGCAGCGGGCCAAGTGGGGCGGCCTGGCCAAGGCGATCCTGCGCCTGGGGGAGGCGGCCGCCGCCTCCCTGCCCGACGGCACCATCGTGGTCTCCCAGGCCCTGCGCGACCACTACCTGGCGCGGCACAGCCGCGCCACCACCTACATCCCCAACGGCATCGCGCCACCGGTCTACCGGCAGCCGGACCTGATCCGGGGCCGGGGGATCGCCGGACCGTACGTGCTGTTCGTGGGCCGGTTGGTGCCCGAGAAGGGCTGCCACCTGCTGCTGGAGGCGTGGCACGGCCTGCCCCGGGCGGTGCGCGAGGGACGGCAGCTGGTCGTTGCCGGGGACGCGGGGTTCACCGCCGGCTACGTGGCGAAGCTCAAGGCGGCCGCCCCGCCGGGGACGGTGTTCCTGGGCTACGTCCACGGGCCCATCCTCGAGGAGCTGTACACGAGCGCCGACCTGGTGGTGCTGCCCTCGAGCCTGGAGGGGCTGTCGATCACGCTCCTGGAAGGGCTCAGCTACGCCCGCTGCTGCCTGGCCAGCGACATCCCGCCCAACCTGGAGGCGGCGGCCGGCTGCGCGGCGTTCTTCCGGAGCGGAGACGCCGGGGCGCTGCGGGACGCGCTGGGGACGATCCTGGCCGATCCTGAGCGCCGCCGGGACCTGGGACAGCGGGGGCAGATCCATGCCATCGAGAACTACTCCTGGGACCGCGTGGCCCGGCAGACCGCGCGTTTCTACAACGAGTTGGTGGAAAAATCCATTTGACACCGGGCGGCCTCCGCATTATCTATCCGCCTACGTTTCGGGCGGGCATAGCTCAGCTGGTAGAGCACTACCTTGCCAAGGTAGATGTCGCGAGTTCGAGTCTCGTTGCCCGCTCCATTTGCCGCGGGGAAGTCGGGTTCGGCTTCCCCGCGGCCGTTCCAGGCAGGCGGCGCCGGCCCGGGCGGTCCGGTTGACACCGCCGGGACCCGCCCGCATAATGGAGGGAATCCGGAGGCGGCATAGCCAAGAGGCTAAGGCGACGGTCTGCAAAACCGTTATCCCCGGTTCGAGTCCGGGTGCCGCCTCCACTTCCGACGAGCCGCCCGGCGGCTCGTTTTCGTTTGCCGGTTGACACCGCCGCGGCCGGTGCCGAAGATGCGGCCGCGGGGTGCCGGGATGGCGAAACTGGTAGACGCGGGGGACTTAAAATCCCCTGGGGCGCTGCCTCGTGCCGGTTCGAGTCCGGCTCCCGGCACCAGCGCCGCCGCCGTCCTGCCGGCGCCCCGGCGCCACCGTCCCGACCACCGTGGGGGTGACCGTGCGCCTGGCCTTCCTTTCCATCGGCCGCCACATCCACACCGAGCGCTGGATCCGCTGGTTCGCCGAGCGGGGCCACGAGTGCCACCTGCTGACGGTGCAGCCGGGCCCGGTCCCGGGGGTGACCGTCCACGACATCAGCAGCGGCCCGGGGCCCAAGCCGTGGCGCTACTGGCTGTCCCTGCGCAAGGTGAAGCGGCTGCTGGCAGAGCTGCGGCCGGACCTGCTGAACACCCATTTCCTGACCGGTTACGGCTACTGGGGGCACTTCAGCGGCTTCGCCCCCAACGTGCTGACCGTCTGGGGGGACGACGTCTACGTCACCCCCTTCGAAAATCGGTTGAAGCTGCGCCTGGCCAACGCCGCCCTCGCCGGCTGCACCGCCCTGACCGGGGACTCGGCCGACATCCTGGAGCGGGCCGTGGACCTGGGCGCGGACCCGGCGCGGGCGTACCGGGTGCTCTGGGGGGTGGACTTCGCGCGCTTCCGGCCCCACGACGCGTTCGCCTGGCGCCGGGAGCGGGGTTTCGCCGACGACGAGATCCTGTTCTTTTCGCCGCGCAGCTACACCCAACCCTACTACAACATCGACACGGTGATCGCCGCGGCGGCCCGGGTCCAGCGGGACGAGCCCCGGGCGCGCTTCCTGTTCTCGGGCTACGAAGGGGACCCCGAGCCCTTCCGGCGCATCGCCGCATCTGCGGGCATCGGGCCGCGCACGGCGTTGCTGGGCCGGCTGCCCCACGCCGAGTTCGCCACGGCGCTCGCGGCGTGCGACGTCTTCATCTCCGTGCCCAGCGTCGACGCCACGGCGGTCAGCCTGCTGGAGGCCATGGCCAGCGGGAGCGCGGTCATCGTCTCGAGCCTGCCCTCGAGCTGCGAATGGGTAAAGGACGGCGTCTCGGGGCTGGTGGTGCCGCCCCGACAGGACGAGGCGTTGGCGGCGGCGATGCTGCGTTTCGCGGCCGACCCGCAGCTGCGGCGCGCCTGCGGTGCGGAGGCCCTGGCCGTGGCCCGTCGCCACGCCGGGTTCGACGCCAACATGGCGGCGGTGGAGGCCCTGTACCGGCACTGCCTGGACCCGGCCAGCCCGCCACCGGCGGACTTCGGCCTGGCCCACCTGCGGCTGGCGGCGCGGGACGGTTCCGGGTGATGCTCTCGGTGGTCATCCCGACCCTGGACAAGGTGTCCCTGCTGCGGCAGACCCTGGCGGCGCTGGCGGGCCAGGACGCCGGGCCGGGCCGGGAATGGGAGATCGTCGTGGTGGACGACGGCAGCCGCGACGGCACGGCAGCGCTGCTCGAGACAGCGGCGGCCGCGCCGGGGGCGCGCCTGCGGGTGGTGGCGCCCGGACGCAACGTGGGGCGGGCCCGGGCCCGCAACCTGGGGGCGCGGGCGGCCGCCGGGCGCTGGCTGCTGTTCCTGGACGACGACATCGTGGCGCCGGCGGGCCTGCTGGCCGCCCACCTGGACCTGCTGGAGGCGCACCCCGGCACCGGCACCATCGGCCGCGTGGTGACCGCGCCGGAGGTGGTGGATGCGCCCCATTTCGACTACCTGGACAGCCGCGGCGTCGGGCGCCTGCCCGCCGGGCCGGCGCCGGCCCGCTTCTTCGTGACCCAGAACGCGGCGGTGCCCCGCGCCGCGTTCCTGGCCGTGGGCGGGTTCGACGAGGAGTTCGCGGCCTACGGGTTCGAGGACATGGAACTGGCTTTCCGCCTGGAGGAGGAGGCCGGCGTCCGCTTCCTGGCGCTGCCCGCGCCGTGCCCCCGCCACGTCCACCACCACACCCTGGCCCAGTACCTGGCCAAGAAGGTGGAGTGCGGCCGCCACTCCCTGCCCCACCTGGCCCGCCTGCACCCGGAGCGGCTGCGGTCGATGAGCCTGCACCACGCCCTGGACCTGCCCGGGACCTCGCCGTCGCTGGCGACCCGCGCGGTGCGGGCCCTGGCCGACGGACCGGCGGCGGCCGCCCTGCCGCCGCTCCTGGAGCGCTGGCCTTGCGGTCCCGGGTACCGGCCGCGGCTGCGTCCGGTGCACCACCGGCTGCTGAACCTCACGGTGCTGGCGGCGTTCCGGGCCGGGCTGCGGGACGGCGCCCGGCTGTCATAACGGCACGGGTAGCTGTCATTATGACGCCCCCTGCCAGGACGTGGCAGGAGAGGTGGGCGCTCCCCGGCGCCTTAGTTCGATTCCAACCATCATCACCACAGGCATTTACGTAAATGTCGGGCTGTGTCTCGGTGCGGCACGCCAGTTGTATGGGCTAAGCCGTGCAGTGTATGTCCCGTATCAGCCCGAGCACGAACAGGAGCGAACCATGGGCAAGATCATCGGCATCGACCTGGGCACGACCAACAGCGTGGTGGCCGTCATGGAAGGCGGCGAGGCCAAGGTCATCCAGAACAAGGAAGGCAACCGCACCACCCCGTCGGTGGTCGCG
>JBHEPC010000029.1:0-2744 GCA_046260475.1 Candidatus Krumholzibacteriia bacterium
TCGGCCAGCACCGGCGGCAGGCCGGGCTCGACGGTGCAGGCGACGGTCACGCCGGCGGAAGCGCCGCCGGCGGCGGATTCCCTGGCGACCGCCGCGGCCACCGCCCCCAGGTCGCACGGGCGCCGGCTGCCGGAGGCGCCCAGGCGCGCGTAGTGGCCGGCCAGATCCTCCAGGTAGGCCAGGCCGCCCTCCAGGGTGGCGCGGCGCTCGCGCCAGATGCCCGCCAGGGCGGCGGGGTCCTGCTCGGCCACCTCGCCCAGGTGGCGCAGCACGTTGCGCAGGGGCGTCAGGCCGTTGCGGATGTCGTGGTTCACCTGGCGGGCCATCTCGCCCTGGGTGGCCCGCTGCTCGGCCTCGCGCAGGCGGCCGACCCCGGCGCGCAGGCGCCCGGTCAGCTCGTCCAGGACCCGGGCCAGCTGGCCCACCTCGTCGCGCCGCCCGCTGCCGAAGCGCACGTCCAGCCGCTCGAGGTCCAGGTCCCGCGCCCTGGCCGCCAGGTCCCGCAGCGGACGGCTGATGCGGGCCGACAGCAGCACCGCCAGCAGGGCGGCCACGGCGGCGGCCAGCCCGGCGATCTGCACCAGGCGCCGGTTCACCCCGCGGAGGGTCTGCTGCAGGGAGACGCGGTTGTGGCTGACCAGCAGCCAGGCGTCCGACAGGTGGTCCTGTTGGACGAGGGTCAGGTTCTGGCGGCGCACCACGTGGCCGGCCCGGCGCAGGGAGTACTCCCGGGCCAGGACCGCCTGCTCGGTGGTCAGGGTGGTGTCGACGATGCCGCCGGGCAGGGGCACGCCGCCGGGCCAGGCCAGGACGACGGTCAGGTCCGGGTCGGCGGCCCGTCCGGCCAGGGCGGCCGTGTCCAGGCGCTCGCCGCCCACCAGATGCCAGGTGGCGCCGGCCAGGGTGAAGGGGCGGGCGCGCACCTGGGCCAGCAGCGGACCGGCGGGGGTGCGCACGGCCATCAGGGCGCCGCCCCCGGGGGCCCGGGCCAGCAGGCGGGCGAGCTCCGGGTCCAGCGCACCCTCCGCCTCGCGGAAATGGCCGCTGCTGGCGGTGCGGCCTGCCGGGTCCTGGATCAGCAGCATGTCCAGGTCCATCAGCGCCAGCTGGCGGGGGGCGAAGTCCCGCACGTAGTCCCGCAGGTCGTCCCGCTCGCCGCTGACGGCCAGGCGGAAGGTGTTGTCGGCGGCGATGGTCCCGGCCAAGGCGTCCAGCAGGGTGGCCAGGTGCCCGTTGCGGCGCTCGAGGGTGTCCAGCACCTGCTGCAGCCTGGTCTCGACCCGGCGGGTGTCCAGCTCGGTCACGTCATCGGCCACGCCCGGCCGGATGGTGGCGATGGCCGCGACCAGCGGCCCGACCGCCAGCAGCACCGCCGCGGCAAGGATCCGCAGCCGGATGCTCACGGCGTGGTCTCCGCCGCCGACGGACCCACCTGCGCCAGGCGGGGGGTGCCGTCGAAGTCCAGGGCCAGCCCCGCCAGCGGACCCCGGCAGATCAGCCAGGACCGGCTCAGGGCCAGGGGGCGCACCAGGCCGGCCTCCAGCAGCACCCGCGCCGGGTCCGGCGCCGGCACCTCGGCCCGGTGGGCGGCCACCAGGCTGTCGCCCGGCGGCGTCGTTCCCGGCAACAGCGCCGCCTGCTGGAGCCACCCGGCCTGGGCCAGCAGGGCGGCCAGCTGCAGGCAGCCCGAGGGGAATTGCACGTCCTGGGCCAGGACCACCGCCCCGGGCATCTGCCAGCGCAGGGCCGCCCGGACGCTCGCGGCCGCCAGGGGCGCCGTGCGCACGCCCTCGCCCGCCAGGGCCGCCAGGCGGCCGGCCAGCTCGCGGGCACCCGGGTCGTCGGCGTCGTGGATCAGGGCGCCCGCGTCCAGGGGCGTGCGCGCCAGGTCCGAGTCCCGGCGCAGGGCCGGGTCGGCGGCCACCGGGCCCGCCAGTTGCGGGCAGCGCCGGCCGCCGGCGGCGGGGAAGACGATCCCCGGCCAGGGCAGGGCCGCCACGGTGGTCACGTCCCGCGCCGGGTCCAGGGCGGCGGCGGCGCCCAGCCAGCGGCCGGCGCCGGCCGCGTTGGTCTCCGGCGGGCAGACCAGCAAGTAAAGACGGTCCCAGGGCAGGGGCAGGGTGCGGTGCCCCGGCAGGTCGGCGTAGAACCGCACCGCGTCCAGCGCCCGCACCACCGCCAGGTCGAAGCCGGTGGCCACCAGGTCCCGCGGATCGCTGCCCGGGTGGACCTGGAACACCAGGCGGCTCCAGGCCGGCGCCTGCGGGTGCTGGACGTTGGCCTGGCACTCGATTTCCGGCAGGGGCGGCGGGGTCGAGGCGCGCAGGCGCGCCGGGCCGCTGCCCACCGGCCAGGTCCAGCCGCCGCGACGCACCGCCACCGCCGTGGCCGGGTGGGCCAGCAGGCGGGGCAGGTCGGCCTGGGGCTCGGGCAGCACCACCTTCAGGCGGCGGGCGTCCAGCGCCTCCACCGACTGGGCGCGGGCGTCCAGCCAGTCCCAGGGGGTGACCCGGGCGCCGGTGCCGGGGGTGCCGGCACCGTCGCACCAGGCGGCGCGCACGTCGCCGGCGGTGACCGGGGTGCCGTCCCAGAACCGGGCGTCCGGGCGCAGGGCGAAGATCCAGACGGTGCTGTCGGCGGTGGCGCTCCAGTGGGAGGCCAGGCCGGGCTGCAGCGCGCCGGTGCAGTCCACCCGCACCAGGGTCTCGTAGAGCTGGGCGAAGACCAGGCGCTCGGCCCGGTTG
>JBHEPC010000030.1:0-4504 GCA_046260475.1 Candidatus Krumholzibacteriia bacterium
CGGCCGTCTCCTGGCCGACGCGTCGGGCCTGCGCTGGCACGCCGACGCCGCGGGCCTGATCGCCGACCCGGACGTGGACGGGGTGGTCGTCTGCACGCCCCCCTCGTCCCACTTCGACCTGGCCGCCGCGGTGCTGGCGGCGGGCAAGCCCCTGCTGTTGGAGAAACCCCTGACCGGCACCCTGGCCCAGGCCGAGCGCCTGGCCCGCCTGGACGCCGCGGCCCCGCAGCCGCTGATGCTCGCCCAGTCCCTGCGCTGGAATCCGGTGCTGCAGCGGGCGCGCGAGCTGTGGCCGCTGCTGGGCCCGGTGCACCTGGTGCGGCTGGCCCAGCGCCTGGCCCCCACGACCCTGGCCTGGCAGCGCGACCTTGCCCTTACGGTGGGCGGCTCGGTGCTGCTGACGGGCGTGCACCTCTTCGACACGGTGCGCTTTTTGACCGGCCGCGAGTTCGCGGCGATGGACTCGCGCCAGCGGCAGGTCCTGAACCCGGCGGTCGAGGACCTCTTCCTGGCCCGCGGCCAGCTGGACGACGGCTGCTGGGTGGACCTGGAGGTCAGCAAGTACACCCGCTCGCGGGCCTCCTGGCTGGAGGCCGTGGGCGAGGACGGCCAGCTGTGGGCCGACTACCTGCTGGGGGGCCTGGTCCTGCGGCGGGGCCGGGACGAGGAGCTCCACGACGTCTCCGCCCTGGAACCCACCCTGCCGCCGCTGCTGGTGGACTGGCAGGCCGCGGTGCGCGCCGGCACGCCCCCGTCCTGCGGCGTGGCCGACGGCGTGGCCACCCTGCGGGTCGTGGACGCGTGCTACCGCTCGGCCCGGGAGAACCGGGAAGTGGCGGTCTGAGACACGAGGCCGGCCCGGTCGCAGGCACCGGGCCGGGCTCGTCACAGCAACGGGGTCCAGGCCGAAGCTACCGGTAGCCGGCCTTCATCGTCCCCCAGGAGGTGTCCTCGTTGGGCACGGGGTCGAAGCAGTTGGTGTCCTGCACGGCGTTGGCCTCGCCCGGCGTGGCGCAGCGCAGCGAGAAGTCCGCCGCGTTGTCGTCGGTGTCCGCGCCGTCGGGCAGGCGGCTCAGGGAGACGAACGGGTCGGCGGTGTCGGCACCGGCCGGGCTGCCCTCGCCGTAGCCGGCCACCGAGCCCTCGTAGCTGACGGCGTCGACGATGACGGCCCCGTTGAAGAGGGCCATGGCATCGGGGGAACCGTTCTGGATCAGGTTGGTGTCCGGGGAGACGTCCAGGTCGCAGTACGGGGTGGTGGCATTGTTGGCGCAGATCACGAAGAACCCGCCCGGGGCGATGCTGTAGCCGGTCAGGTCGATCGACAGGTACTCGAGGGTCGTGGCACCGTTGACCAGGCTCAGGACGTAGCCGGTCAGGTCCACGGTCTCGGTGCCGGTGTTGTAGAGCTCGATGAACTCGGCGGTGTCCGTGCTCGGCTGGTCGTAGTCGATCTCGTTGATGACCACCACAGCCGACGCGCCCGTGCAAAGCAGCAGGGACAGGGTCCAAACGCTTGCCAGGACGACGCGATAGTTTCTCGTCATGCCATTCCTCCGGAGCTTAGGGACTGCTCAAACCGTGGCCCCCCCGGTGTTGGAAGACTCCCGCACGGTTCGATTTTTGAGATTCTAGCATGGCTGACCCGCCGGATCCATCGAACTTCTGAGGTCCTGGCTGATGGAACGGCCGGACTCGCCCCGGCCCGGAAGCCGTCACCGCTTTCGCCCCGCCGGGAATTGACCTACCTTGGTTCCCGTCCCGAAGCCCTCCACCAGCCCGAAAGGCCGGCCGCCCCATGACGACCGACGCTTCCGGCGCCCCGCGCCCCTCCGTCCTGTCCCGCTTCCTGGGTGCCATCGAGAAGGTGGGCAACGCCCTGCCCAACCCGGCCACCCTGTTCGCCCTGCTGGCCGGCCTGGTGGCCGTGGCCTCGTGGCTGATGAGCCGCCTGGGCGTGACCGCGGCCCACCCCGCGGACGGCTCGCCCATCGCGGCGGTGAACCTGATCTCCCGGGACGGCCTGCACTGGATCCTGGACACCACCGTCGTCAACTTCACCGGTTTCGCGCCCCTGGGCACGGTGCTGGTGGCCCTGCTGGGCATCGGCGTGGCCGAGAAGAGCGGCCTGATCGGCACCGTCCTGCGGCTGCTGCTGCACGCGGCGCCCCGGCGCCTGCTGACCTTCGTGATCGTCCTGAGCGGCGTGCTGTCGAACATGGCCAGCGACGTGGGCTACGTGCTGCTGGTGCCCCTGGGGGCCATCATCTTCCTGTCGGTGGGGCGGCACCCCCTGGCGGGGCTGGCCGCGGCCTTCGCCGGGGTCTCGGGCGGGTTCAGCGCCAACCTGCTGCTGGGCACCATCGACCCGCTGCTGGCGGGCATCACCCAGGAGGCGGCGCGGATCATCGACCCCGTCTACACGGTGACGCCGGCCTGCAACTACTACTTCATGGTCGTCTCCACCTTCCTGATCGCCGGCCTGGGCACCTGGGTGACCGAGCGCATCGTCATCCCCCGCCTGGGCGAGTATGCGGGCGCCGCCGCCGGGGAGGCCCAGGACCTGCAGCCCCTCGCCGCCCAGGAGAAGCGCGGCCTGTGGTGGGCCCTGGCGGCGAACGTGGGCCTGGTGGGCCTGATCCTGTGGGGCCTGGTGCCGGCCGACGGCTTCCTGCGCGCCGCCGACGGCAGCGTGCTGCACTCGCCCTTCATGCACGGCATCGTCACGGTCATCTTCGTGGGCGGCCTGGTCACGGGCGTGGCCTACGGCGTGGCGGCGGGTACCTTCCGCAGCGACGCCGACGTGGTCGCGGGCATGAAGCAGGCCATGGAGACCATGGGGCTGTTCCTGGTGCTGGTGTTCTTCGCCGCCCAGTTCGTCGCCTACTTCAAGCACACCAACCTGGGCATGATCGTGGCGATCAAGGGGGCGGGCGCCCTGCAGGCCTCCGGCCTGGGGCCGATCCCACTGATGCTCGCTTTCGTCTTCCTTTCGGGCCTGATCAACCTGGCCATGGGCAGCGCCTCGGCCAAGTGGGCGTTCATGGCGCCCATCTTCGTGCCCATGTTCATGCTCCTGGGCTACACCCCCGAGCTGGTGCAGGGGGTCTACCGCATCGGCGACAGCACCACCAACATGATCTCGCCCATGATGTCGTTCTTCGCCCTGATCGTGGCCTTCGTCCAGAAATACGAGCCGAAAGCGGGCATCGGCACGGTGATCGCCACCATGCTGCCCTACACCATCGTCTTCACCCTGGGCTGGATGGTGCTGCTGGTGGCCTGGCTGCTGCTGGGGCTGCCCCTGGGGCCTGGGGCCGGGCTGCACCTGGAGGTTCCCGGCACAGGGCCCTCCCCCGCCGGGCCTTGAGGATAGTTGACGAAACGGGGTCGGGCTGCTATCATGGCGCCATCAATCGCTGAGTCTACGAGCCAACCCCGTGGACACGTTCAGGCCCGATTGAGCGCCCTACGCGAGTGCGGCGCGCCTTCCTGCGGTCCGGCAGCGGCCGGGCCGGTTTGATGCGCCGGGGATGGCGCCGGAACAAGCCGGCGGTCCTGGGTGCTCAGGTGAGCCGGAAAGCCGGCATTTGGAGTGATGAACGTGAAGAAACTGTACGTGGGCAACCTGCCCTTCACTGCCACTGAGGATGAGATCGCCCAGCTTTTCGGCCAGCACGGCAACGTGCACTCGGTCGCGCTGATCAACGACCGCGAGACCGGCCGCCCCCGCGGCTTCGGCTTCGTGGAGGTCGATGACGACGCGCTGCAGGCCATGGTCTCGTCGCTGGACGGCACCGAGATGGGTGGCCGCACCCTGCGCGTCAACGAGGCCCAGGACCGGCCCCGCACCGGCGGCGGCGGCGGCGGCGGCGGTGGCCGCGGCGGCTACGGTGGCGGCGGCGGTGGCGGCGGCGGCCGGGGCGGCAGCCGCGGCTGGTAGCTTCGGGGCAGCCCACGCGGGCGCAAGCCGAACGGGACCCCGTCTCCGTCTGGAGACGGGGTCCTTTCCCTTCACCCGATCGAAAGGCGACGGATTTGGCGCGATCCCATTTTTCCTACGAGAAACGCCGCAAGGAACTCGAAAAGCAGAAGAAGAAGGAAGCCAAGCGCGAGGCCAAGGCCGCACGCAAGGCCGCCATCGAGGCCGGCGAGATCCCCGCCGAGCCGGTGGTTCGGGTGGACGAATTCGGCAACGTGGTCGAGGTCCTGCCCGAGGATGACGACGAGGATGACGACGGGGACGACGACGAGGACGACGGCGGGGACACCGAGGGCGCCGAGGAATCCCCGCAACCCTGATCCCTTGCCCCCGATCTTGCCCCTGGACTTTCGTCCAGTGTTTGTATAACATATATAATATACACGGGCTGGCGTAGCCCGGCAGCGACCCTTGACCTTCAGCCCGGGAACCGTGGCCATGGAAAATGAACCTGTCTATCTCGTTCTGGGCGCCACCGGCGGCATCGGCTCCGCGACTGCCCGCATGCTGGCGGCATCGGGC
>JBHEPC010000043.1:0-5487 GCA_046260475.1 Candidatus Krumholzibacteriia bacterium
GCCCGCGCCGTCGGCCTCCCCGTGGCAGTAGCTGCACGAGCCCTCGCCGCTCCAGTCCAGGTGGCAGTTGATGCACTGCCGGTGGTAGGCGCCCTTCAGCGCCGGCATGCGCAGGTCCACCTCCTGGCGGTCGGGGGCGTGGCACTGGCGGCAGGGCGGGATCTCGCCCGTCTGCTCGGAGTAGTGGTGGCAGTTGGTGCAGCCGCCGTTCATGTTCGCCATGCCCGCATGCAGCTTGTGGGAGAAGACCACCGGCTTGTACAGGTTGGCCAACTGGTCGATGACCACCACGTCCGGACCCTCGCCCACCTCGTGGCTGCCGTAGAAGTGGCCGCCGTGCCGTGGGCAGGCCGCCAGGCAGGGCTCCGCGGCCGTGGGCTTGTCGCAGGTGTGGCACTGGACGCAGGAGCTGGTCGCAAGGGCGTGGGCCCCCGTGCGGGGCGCCTCCGCGTGCCCCAGCTGCGCCGCGGCCGGCGCGGCCGCGACCACGAGCAGCGCCGCGGCCAGGATGAAGACCCGACTACGCATGGTGGACCTCTCCTTCGTCGTGCAGGACCGGGAAGATGAACACGAAGGCCCGGTAGAGCAGCACGAGGATCGAGATGAAACCGACGGTGAGCACGATCTCCGGGATGGCCGGCACGTAGGGCCCGTCGGCGAAGAGCGGCTTGAAGCCGATGATGAACACGTTGATCCGGTTCAGGGCGACGCCGAAGACCACCATCGCCGCCGCCGAGAACAGCCAGCCGGGCCGGCGGCGCAGGCGGTGGGTCAGCAGGATGGCCCAGGGCAGGATCACGCCGACGATCACCTCGACCAGCCAGGCCACCGACTGCAGGGAGCCGTCGTTCAGGTAGTGGTAGTTGCCGCGGTTGACCATGTCGATGAGCTTGGAGCCGAAGTAGATCGTCAGCAGGAACGGGATGATGCGCGCCAGCGGCGCCAGCACGTCCATCTCGAAGGGCCGCTTCAGGGAGCGCGAGGCCAGGATGGACTCGAAGATCGCCATGGCCAGGCCCACCGCGAAGGCCGAGAGCAGGAACTGCATGGGCAGGATGGTCGTGAACCACAGGGGATGCAGCTTGTCGGGGGCGATCACCATCAGGGTCCCCAGCGAGGACTGGTGGGCGCAGGAGAGCACCACGCCCAGGATGACGAAGATCGTGATTACGCGATCGAGGGTCCGCTGCAGGACGCGCAGCACGCCCTCGACGAGACCGTTCAGCGCCCTGAGGGCGCCCGGCAGGTTCACCCGGCCGAGGAAGCGCTCGCAGACTATGGGCAGGAACTCGATGTACAGCACCGTGAGGTAGAGGACCACGCACATGCCCACCTCGAAGAGGGCCGAATTGCCGTTGGGCAGCCCGGGCACGAAGTAGTGCCAGATGTTGTAGTAGCGGCCCAGGTCGACGCAGACGCCCAGGCCCACGAAGGTGTAGCCGAGAGCGGCCGTCAGCAGGGCCGGCCGCACGAGCACCTCGTACTTGTGGCGGTGCAGCACGTGGGCCAAAAAGGCGGTCGTGAAGCCGCCGGCGGCCAGGGCGACGCCCGTGGCCACGTCGATGCCGATCCAGAGCCCCCAGGGGTACTGGTCGTCCAGGTTGGTGACCGCCCCGAGGCCCCAGAAGAGCCGGACCGCGAGCACGGCCAGGCCGGCGGCCGCCAGGGCCAGCAGGACCCCGACTCCGGGGGTGATGAAGGGGACCGCGTGCCGGTTACTCATGATTGTCCTCCCGCGGCTGGCCGGGGCCCTTGCCCGCCGACTTCAGGATCACGCTGGCCAGGATGAAGACCATCAAGGGTCCGGTGAAGCCCCGGAAGATGCCGTGCTGGATGGCCTCGGTGACCTCGGCCGGACTTTGGTTGGCCACAGCCGGCAGGTCGACCTCCTGGAAGCTGCGGTCGCACAGGTACAGCCAGGACGTGCCGCCGGCCTCGTACTCGCCGTAGACGTGGTCGACGTAGCGTCCCGGGTGGTTGCGGATCCGGTCGTGAGCCACCTCCAGCAGGGCTTCGCGGGGGCCGTAGAGCATGACCTCCGCGGGGCAGATCTCCACGCAGGCCGGTATGCCGCCCTCCGCGAGGATGCGGTCCGAGCAGAGCGTGCACTTCATCACGCGCGGCGTCAGCGGCTCGTTGTACTCGTAGGCCGGGATCTGGAACGGGCAGGCCACCATGCAGTAGCGGCAGCCGATGCAGCGCGAGGCGTCGTAGGTGACCGGCCCCTTGGCGTTCTTCACCAGGGCGCTGACCGGGCAGGCCGACACGCAGGCCGGGTGCTCGCAGTGCAGGCAGTTGACCTTGACGTCCAGGGAACCGGGCTTTCCGTCGAGCGCCGGATAGCGATTGATCACCGTGAAGGTGTGCTGGTCGGGGCGACGCATCTTCGCCAGCGGGCTCTTGTCGTCGTAGGAGTCGAGGGTGCCTTGGGGCAGATCGTTCTCCCCGGCGCAGGCGTATTCGCAGCGGCGGCAGCCGATGCAGAGGGTGAAGTCGCAGAGCACGCCCATGCGGTCCGGGTCGAGGACCAGATGGGCCTGGGCCGCCTCGACGCCGGCCAGGGCCGCGGCCGCGGTGCCCGCCGCCGTCCCTGTGATCTTGAAGAAATCCCGTCTGGTGACCATTCCCGATTCCTCCCCGGTTGTTCCGCGGGCCCAGGGCCCGCCTGCGCGGTCAGTGTTCGCGGTTGTGCAGGCAGCCCCCGGGCAGGTCGCGCAGGATGCAGTCCTCGCCGCGCCGGTTCCAGCACTGCAGGCAGATGGCGTCCGTGCGCTCCTCGCCCGCCAGCGTCAGCAGCACGATGCGACGCAGGAGGTCCAGGAGCACGGTCTTCTCTTCGTCGCTGAAGCTGGCGAGCAGGGCCGCCTGCTTCTGCGCGGCGATGCTCACGAAGCGCTCGACGATGGCTGCGCCCTGGGGCAGCAGCTCCACGTCGTGCACCCGGCGGTCGGCCGCCCGGCGGCGGCGGCGCACCAGGCCCAGCTCCTCGAGCCGGTCCACGTTCTTGCTCGCGGCCGGCGAGCTGATGTCCAGGATGGTCGCGATCTCGCCGATGGGGAACGCGCCGTTGGCGTTCAGCAGGTTCAGGATCAGGAACTGGTTGCGCGTCAGCCGGGTGGGGCAGGCCTGCTCGATGCTGCTGCGCAGGCTGATGTCCTGGACGGACTGGGCGAAGATCCTGATGGCGTCGGCGACGGACTGGTCGAGGCGCTCCATGGCGGCCCTCCTGGGTGATTATATTAGTTAATTATTTAACATGATCGGCGGGAGTCAAGGTGAAATTTAGTTTTCGTTGTTATATAGTCGGTTGGAATTGAAGATTTTAAGGCTATGGGAACGGTGTGATTTCCGGGTCTGTAACATAATTATTGAACATGAAAGCCGTTTTTGTCTTTAGTTGCTGGAAGGCAATGGCTTAGGTTGCAGATAGCTGGCGGAAAACCAACGATCACCATCGACTTTATAGCGTCGCGGGCGGGTGCGGCGAAATGGATAACAACCCCGGGGCGCTCCGGGAATCGCCCAGCCAACCCTCCCGGAGCCCCCTTCCGTGCCGGCTTTCCAAGGGGGAACCGCCGAGGCGGGGCGCCCGACCTCCGACCGCGGCCGAGGCTGCTCGACACCCCCTAGCGCGGCAGGGGCACCGGCCGCCCCGCATCGTCGACGTTCACGAAGGTGACGTCGGCGGAGGTCACGGTCACCTTGTCGCCGCTGGCGCGCCGCATCGCCTCCACCTCGACCCGCACCGTCACCGAGGTCCTGCCCTTGCGCAGGACCTCGGCGTAGAAGCTGACCAGGTCGCCCACCATCACCGGCTGGTGGAACTCGACCTTGTCCATGGCCACGGTCACCACCTGGGTGCAGCCGGCCTTCAGGGCGCCCACGGCGCCGGCCTGGTCGATGTGGCTGAGGACGACCCCGCCGAAGATGGTGCCGCGGTGGTTGGTGTCCCGGGGCATCATCAGCACGCGGATGGCGGCTTCGCGGGGTGCGTCGGTCACGGGCGTCGTCCCTCCGTCAGTACGAGAACCAGAACGCCACCTCGGGGTAGGTGTCGCTGTCGCCGTCGAAATCGATGCGGTCGTTGTCGAGGTAGCGCTCGTGCACGATGCCCACGGCCAGGTAGTTGCCGCCCGAGCGGTAGGCGATGCCGAGGCGCCCGCCCCAGGAGTCGTAGTCGGGCCAGTCGCCC
Source organism: Candidatus Krumholzibacteriia bacterium (assembly GCA_046260475.1). Classification (GTDB taxonomy): domain Bacteria; phylum Krumholzibacteriota; class Krumholzibacteriia; order LZORAL124-64-63; family LZORAL124-64-63; genus JACZKN01. The sequence continues at coordinate 4,193 of JBHEPC010000043.1, forward strand.
CCGAGCCAGGTGTGCCGCCAGAAGGCGCCCAGGTAGGGCTTGACCGGGTCGGCCTGCCAGAACACGTAGCGCAGCTGCGGGGTCACCTTCTGGGTGGAGGGGTCGCCCCCGATCCAGGCTTCGTAGTCGACGCCGGCTTCCAGGCCCGAAGCCACGAAGTACCCCAGACCACCGCCCACGATGACGTAGTTGTTGCCGAAGCCGGAGCCGGCGCCCGCGTACAGGCCGACCCGTTTGCGGCCCTGGGCGAAGGGTCCGGCGTCCTCCTGGCCACAGGCGGTGGCGGCCGCCGTTGCGGCCACGGACAGCACGAGCAGCGCGATCGGCAGCATACGGCGCATGGCGTTCCTCCCGCTCAGTCGGTCCGTTCCCAGGCCGTCAGCTGGCTGACCGTATGCTGGTGCTTGCGCGCGGTCTCGCGGATCACGAACTCCACGTCCCGGGGCGCCTCCAGCAGGCGGAAGCGCGGTTCCAAGGCGCGCCGCAGCCCTTCCAGGGTGGTGAGGTTCTCCCCGTCCACCTTCAAGCCGCCCAGCCACTTGTCCCGGGGCGTGAACTCCTCGAGCCAGGTGTAGGGCGACAGCAGGACCAGCAGCCCGCCCGGCCGCAGGCGCCCGTGGATCAGGTCCAGGAAGCGCTGCGGGTCGTACAGCCGGTCGATCAGGTTGGCCGCCAGCACCAGGTCGTAGTCCTTGAACTGCGGCTTCAGGTTGTGGGCATCGCCCTGCCAGAATTCCACCTTCTGCCGCACTTCGTCCAGATCGAATTGCGCGAGTGTCCGCTCGTGGTAGGCGACGAGCTCGCCCTCCTCGGGCGTCACGTAGCGGATGCGGCCGGTCTCCTGCAGCTCGTGGCCCACCTTGACGAAGCGGGCCGAGAAGTCGATGCCGGTGACGTGGTCGCAGAAGCGGGCCAGTTCGAAGGTGGCGCGACCGGTGGCGCAGCCCAGGTCCAGGGCCCGGCGCAGGCGGCGCCGGCCGGCGAGCTCCCGGCACAGCTCGGCGCAGCGTGCGGGGAAGTTGGGCACGCCGAAGGGTTCGCCGCCGTAGTGGAACTCGCAGTACTGGCTGACCAGGTCGTCCGTCTCGTAGACGTCCTCGCGGATGACGACCGGCTGCTCGGACTCGACGTAGCGGAAGCCGGCGTGCTGGTAGAAGTGGCGGCGGAAGGCGTAGCGGCTGTCCCGCTGGGCCTCGTTGCCGGTGGCGATCCAGCTGCCGCCCTTGATCAGGTTGTGCTTGTTGTCGAAGGTCGGCGTGGAAAAATCGTCGTACAGGGGGTGCACGGCGAAGCCG
>JBHEPC010000055.1:0-4797 GCA_046260475.1 Candidatus Krumholzibacteriia bacterium
GGCGGGTCGAGGCGGCCAACCCCAGGGCCAGACCCGCGCCGGCCAGCCAGCGGCGGCCGGCGCCGGGCTCCAGCCCGCGCGCCAGGGCGACCAGCGCCAGGCTGGCCAGCAGGTTCGTCAGGGCGTAGGTCTTGACCGTCACCGCCCAGGAGACCACCCCGGGGCTGCACACCAGCACCGCCACGCAGGCCGGCGCAAGCCAGGAACCTGCGCCGCGGGTCCGCACCAGGTGCCACGCCCAGACCAGCACCGTGGCCAGGGCCAGGGCGGCCGACAGCCAGCGCAGGGCCCGCAGGCTCGGGCCGGCGGCGGCCACCACCGGCGCGTAGACCCAGGGCAGCAGCGGCGCCTGGGGATAGAAGTAGTCGGCGTAGGGCCGGGCCCCGGCGGCCGTCAGGCCGGCGGCGGCGGCGTAGTAGCCCTCGTCCCCGTCGATGGGCCGCAGCCAGGCCGACGCCGCCAGGGCGACCGCCCCGCAGGCCAGCACCAGGGCCAGGACAAGCCGCGGCAGCTGGTGCGGCGCGGCGGACGGTCGCGGTCGGGGACGGCGGGTCATGCGGGCTCCCGGAAGGCGGCGGCCGGCGGGGTTGGCGGCGCGAACGCGTCGAGGATACCATGGCGGGTGGCCGGCAGCACCCGGGAATCCCCCCACAGGACGCCGGCCCCGGAGGACGGGATGGGAGAAAAGGCCAAGCCGCTGTGCAAGTGGAAGCCGAGCCAGTACGTCAAGCAGCTCGAGGAGCTCAAGCAGATCGTCGCCGACCCCAAGTTCGTCTGCCGGGACTGCGGCCGGGCCGCGGGCGAGAAGAAGTGGCTCTGCAAACCCGTCCGGATCTGAGCCCCTACCCCAGCGCCACGTCCAGCATCATCATCACCGCGAAGCCCACCATCGCGCCGATCGTGGCCAGGTCCGTGTTCTTCTCCAGCTGCGACTCGGGAATCAGCTCCTCCACCACCACGTAGATCATGGCGCCGGCGGCGAAGGAGAGGGCGTACGGCAGCATGGGCCGCATCCAGAGCACGGCGGCCGCCCCGATGACGCCGGCCACCGGTTCGACGATCCCCGAGGCCTGCCCGTAGAGGAACGATTTGCGCCGCGACCAGCCCTCCCGCCGCAGGGGCGCGGCCACCGCCAGGCCCTCGGGGAAGTTCTGGATGCCGATGCCCAGGGCCAGGGCCACCGCCGCCCCCAGGCTGGACGACTCGATGCCGCTGGCCACCGCGCCGAAGGCCACGCCCACGGCCAGGCCCTCGGGGATGTTGTGCAGGGTGATCGCCATCACCAGCAGCACGCTGCGGTGCCAACTGGTCTGGATGCCCTCGGCCTCGCTGCGGGGGAAGCCCAGGTGCAGGTGGGGCAGGATCTTGTCGATGCCCCAGAGGAACGCCCCGCCCGCCAGGAATCCCACCACCGCCGGGACCCAGGGCCGGATCCCCATCTCCTCCGCCAGGGCGATGGCCGGGTTCAGCAGGGACCAGAAGCTGGCGGCGATCATGATGCCGGCCGCGAAGCCGAGCATGGCGTCCAGCAGCTTGCGGTTGACGGTCTTGAACACGAACACCACCGACGCCCCCAGGGCGGTCACGCCCCAGGTGAAGCAGGTGGCCAGCAGGGCCTGGTTGACCGGATGCATGTCGACGAACCACGTGGGCATGGATCCCCCCTTGCCTGTCCCTTGTCCTGGCGGCGGCCGGCGTCGGCCCATGATACGGGCACCTGCGGGCCGTGGCCAGCCCCGGCTTGGGCGTTGAACCGGCGCGGGGACGCCCGTATGATGGCGCCGGCCGCGCCGCGCCGGGGCGGTCCGGAACCCGCGGAGGTGGCGTGAACCCCCTGGTCCTGGGCATCGTCCTCTACAGCCTGGTGATCGTCGGCGTCGGCCTGGCGGCCGCCCGGCTGAACCGCACCCTGGACGCCTACCTGCTGGCGGACCGCAAGCTGGGCGCCTGGGTGGCCGCCTTCAGCGAGCGCGCCAGCGGCGAGTCGGCCTGGCTGCTGATCGGCCTGCCCGGGCTGGCCTTCGCGACCGGCGCGAGCGCCGTCTGGGTGGGGGTCGGCTGCTGCAGCGGCATCGCCTTCAGCTGGCTGATGGTGGCCCGGCGCCTGCGGGAGCAGACCGAACACCACGGCGCCTTGACCCTGGCCGACTACTTCGAGGCCCGGCACCGGGACCCCCGGCACGCGGTGCGCATCACCGCCACCGTCATCATCCTGTTCTTCTTCACCTTCTACGTCGCCGCCCAGTTCTTGGCCGCGGGCAAGGTCCTGAATTTCTACCTGGGCATCACGCCCCTGCAGGGCATGCTGGTGGGCGCGGTGCTGGTGGCCTTCTACACGGCCGCGGGCGGCCTGCTGGCGGTGGCGTGGACCGACCTGATCCAGGGCATCCTGATGCTGGCGACCCTGGCGCTGCTGCCGCTGGCGGTGCTGGGCGAGCTGGGCGGTCCGGGGGCGCTGCACGGGAAGCTGGCAGCCCTGGGCGGCAGCTACCTCGACCCCACCCCCGGCGCCACCGGCTGGCTGGCCACGAGCGGCGTGCTGGGCAGCCTGGCCATCGGCCTGGGCTACATGGGGCAGCCCCACCTGGTGCTGCGCTTCATGGCCATCACCAGCCCCCGGGCGGTGCGCAAGGGCGCGGCCATCGCCGTGGGCTGGGCCCTGATCGCCTTCTTCGGGGCGATCCTGCTGGGCCTGGTCGGCCTGGCCTGGTTCGGACCCGAGGCCATGGGCGAGGGCCGGCTGATCGCCGACCAGGAGCAGCTGATGCCCCTGATGGCGCGCACCTTCATGCCCGAATGGGTGGCCGTGGTGATGATCTGCGGCGCCCTGGCGGCGATGATGTCGACGGCCGACAGCCAGCTGCTGGCCGCCGCCAGCGCCATCAGCGAGGACATCTACCGCCGGCTGATCGACCCGCAGGCGCCGCAGGCGCGGCTCGTGGCCCTGGGCCGCTGGGCCACCCTGGGCGTGGGCGCGGTGGGCTTCGTGCTCGCCTGGACAGCCGACACCTTCGTGTACAACATGGTCCTGTACGCCTGGGCGGGGCTGGGGGCCGCCTTCGGTCCGCCGCTGCTGCTGTCCCTGCGCTGGCGGCGCACCAGCCGGGCCGGCGTGCTGGGAGGGCTCGTCACCGGAACCGTGGTGGTGATCGTCTGGTACAACGTGCCCGTGCTGCGGGAGAGCCTCTACGAAATGATCCCCGGCTTCTGCGCGTCCCTGGCCGCCACGGTGGCGCTCAGCCTGGCGAAACCCGATATTCCCGACGAAGCGCCGGCGGATGCCGGCAGATACCAAGGAAGGTCCCCATGAAGAAATCGACCCGCAGGACGACCAGGGACGGGCTGCTCAAGGATGGCACCAGCCGCCTGGCCAAGGCCGGCGGCCGCCGCCCCATGCCGCGCATCATGTGGCTGGCCATCGTGATCAGCGTGGGGGGCGCGGTGCTGCTGTTCCGCAACCAGGGGGGCGAGGTGCCCACGGGCATCGGCGAGCGCCGCTCGGTGGTCACCGTCGGCACGGACTCGGCCGCCGCGGCGGTGCGGGCGCCCCGCTCGGGCGACGTCGACCTGGCGGCCGAGACCGACCCGCTGGTCCCCGAGCAACCGGCCGGCGGCCAGGCCGCCGCGGCCGAACCGGCGGCCGCCAAACCGGCGCCGGCCGCGAAGACCACGCCGCAGGCCGCACCGGCCGAGCGCCTCGTGCCCGGCACCGAGGGCGGCTGGCTGGTGCAGGTGGGCTCGTTCGGCGAGGCCGCCAACGCCGACGGCGCCGCGTCGAAGCTGCGGGCGGCGGGCTGGGACGCCCGGGTCAAGGTGGGCAACACCTCCGACGGCACCATGATCCACCGGGTGCAGATCGGCCACTTCACGACCCGTCAGCAGGCGGAGGCCTTCATCGCCCAGAACCGCAAGGACCTGGCCGGCGCCATCGCCGTGCACCGCTGACAGGAGACGCCATGCCCCGCGCCGCCATCACCGGCACCGGCTTCTGGGTGCCCGACCAGGTGGTCACCAACGCCAACCTCGCGGCGATGATGGACACCTCCGACGCCTGGATCGTCGAGCGCAGCGGCATCCGCGAGCGGCGCTGGCTGCGGGTCGGCCCCGACGGCTACACCGAGGTCAGCGGCGCCGAGATGGGCGCCCGCGCCGCCCGCATGGCTATCGAGGACGCGGGCCTCGAGCCCGGGGACGTCGACCTCGTCCTCTACGCCACCGTCAACCCCGACTGCTGCTTCCCCGGCAACGGCGTGTTCGTCGAGGACCTGCTGGGGCTGGCCACCACCGGCGCCATGGACATCCGCAACCAGTGCACGGGGTTCGTCTACGGGCTGGCGGCGCCCGACGGCTTCATCCAGGCCGGCACGGCGCGCACCGTGCTCCTGATCGGCAGCGAGATCCACTCCACCGCCCTGGACAAGACCACCCGCGGCCGCGACATCGCCGTGCTCTTCGGCGACGGGGCGGGCGCGGTCGTGGTGCAGGCGACGGACGAGGCCGCCCGGGGCGTCGTGGCCTCGGTGCTGCACAGCCAGGGCCGCCACGCCCGGGAGCTGTGGGCCGAGATCCCGGTGGGCAACCTCCAGGAGCGCTGGACCGACGCCATGCTCGCGGAGGCCCGCCAATACCCCCGCATGAACGGGTCCATGGTCTTCAAGCACGCCACGCGGCGCTTCTGCGAGGCCGTCACCGAGGTCCTGGCCAAGGGCGGCGCCACCATCGACGACGTGGCCCTGGTCGTCCCCCACCAGGCCAACCAGCGCATCACCGACGCGGTGGGCGAACGCCTGGGCCTGG
>JBHEPC010000063.1:0-5652 GCA_046260475.1 Candidatus Krumholzibacteriia bacterium
CCTGGGCGGGGACCGCACGGTCGAGGGCCGCAGCGAGCCGGCCACCCCCGGCATCAGCGGGCGGGTCGGGCGCGTCGTCTGGGGCAGCCGCGAGACCACCGGCGACCCCACCGGCACCCACCGGCGCAGCCTCGCCGTGGCACGGGAGCTGTTCGCACCCGTGCTGGCGGACCTGGCCCGGCTGGTGGAAGAGGACCTGCCCGCAATCGAGGCCGAACTGGAGGCCGCGGGCGCCCCCTGGACCCCGGGTCGGGTGCCGCAGTTGCGCTGACGGCCCCCGGCGCGGGCGCCGCACCAGGCCGCGACGGACGGCCGGCACCCCTGCGGTGCCGGCCGTCTCTTGTCCGGGGCGGTTTGACGGCCGCCCGGCCAGCCGCTAAGCTCATGATCATGTGGATCCTTGCCCGCACCGCCGGACGGCTGGCCGGACGAGGGCGCCCCGATGGCGCCGTCGTCCGTTCGGCCCGTACCTGGCTGGCCTGGACCGCGCTGTTGGCCGCCGCCGGGTGCAGCGGCGACGATCCGGTCCGGCCGGCGGCGCCGGTCGTCCCCGATGCCGGGGTGCGCTACGCGCCTGCCGACCCGGCGGTGGTCCTGGTCAGGGATGCCTGGCTCGACTTCCGCGTGTCCGCCGTGGACGGCCGAGCCCTGACCGTGCGCTGGCAGCGGCCCGGCGAGCCCGAAGCCGGTGGCGAGCGCTTCCGTTACTTCGGCCGCGACCTCGGTGCCGAAGCCCTCACCGCCCGGGTGACCGACCCCGGCGGCCGCACCTGGACCCGCACCTGGAACGTCGCCGTCGTGCCCGCCGGCCGGCTGCGGGTCGCTTTCCGGCCCGCGCCCGGTCCGGTCACGGCCTACGCCACGATCGAGACCGCGTTTGCCGCCTCTACTGCCTGGCCCGCCACCGCCGCCTGGCACCTGGACGAGGCGGCGGCCGGCGGCGACACCATGCTGGCCTTCACCCCCGGGGAAGCGGGCCGCCACGCCGTGGGCGTGACCGTGCAGGTCGGCGACAGCACCTTCAGCGCGGCCTGGGACGTGGACGTCAGGCCTTTCGCCGAAGCCCGGCCACCGGCGGTCAGCGGCCTGACCGCCGCCCCCGGCAACGCCCCCGGCCATGCCGTCCTCGCCTGGGATGGGCCCGCCGGCTCGGTCCTGCCGCTGACGGCCTTCGAGGTCCGCTACGCCCGGGACGGACCGCCCACCGATGCGTCATGGGCCACGGATCCGGATCCCGGTGGCCTGCCCTGGACCGCGGCGACCGGCCGCTTCAGCCGGGTCTACACCCCCGCCGGCACCGGCCTGGAACCGGGCCAGGAGGTGTGGTTCGCCGTGCGGGTCCGCAACGACCGCGGCCAGCTCTCGCCCCTGGGCCCGGCGGCGGCCCTGCGCCTGCCGGGCCAGTGGTGGCTCGAGGGGACGCTGACCGGGCCGGACGGGACGCCCCTGGCCGGGATCCCGGTCCGGGACACCAGGCGCCTGCACGCCACCGTGAGCGGGGCCGACGGCACCTACCGTCTGGGGCCCTACTTCGACCAGGACAGCGTGGTCGTCGAGGCGGGCACGGGCCCGGACGCGCCGGACGGCGCCGCGTGGCACGTGGCCCGCAGCGAATCCCTGGCCGCCGACGGTTCCCGGCGCCGGGACTTCCTGCTGGTCCCGCGGCTGGGTTCAGCGCCCGGCTGCTTCGTCTTCGACAGCCACTTCATGTGGTACCTGCGCACGATGACCAAGACCCGCGTGGTCTACCCCCGGCGGCCGGACCTGCGCCTTTATCGCTGGGCCGAGTACCCGCTCCCCGTGCACGTGCCCGCGTGGACCTCGCCCGAGGGCGTCGACTACGGGGCCTGCGTCCGCGACGCGATCGCCCTGTGGAACGAGGCGCTGGGCGAGACCTTCCTGCTCCTGGTCGACGACCCCGGGGCCGCCCGCGTCCGCTGGCGCTACGACCTGGACGGCATCAACTACGGGGTCGTGGAACTGGACCAGCCGGGCGACGGCGAATACGTCCTGGGCGAGCTCGTGCCCGAGCTTGTCTCGGTGCGCCTGACCACCCTGGCCCCCAACGCCGAGACCTGCACCGAGCTGGCGATCCACGAGCTGGGCCACGTCCTGGGCCTGCTCGACCACGCGTTCTGCAACACCGTCCCCTACGCCATGTACGTGACCGCGACCGGGATCCTGGACCGGGGACGGGAGCAGGCCATCCACCCGGACGAGCTGCGGGCGGTGCGGCTGATCCGCGCCCTGCCCAACGGCTGGGACATGGGCGTCTATCCTTTGGACGTGCCCTGAGACGGGTACCCGCCGGGCCGCCCCTCCCGCGTCCGGGGCAGGGAACGCGGGCTACTCCCGGCCCAGGGCGGTGATGGGATCCATGCGCGCGGCCTGGTTGGCGGGGTAGAGCCCGAAGAAGACGCCGATGGCCACCGAGAACAGGGCCGCGCCCACGGTGACCAGGGGCGAGACGGCGAAGGGGAAGCGCAGCACGTGGGTCATGCCCCACGAGGCCAGGTAGCCCAGGCCGATACCCAACAGGCCGCCGATGCCGGTCAGGGTGCCGGCCTCCACCAGGACCTGCAGCAGCACGTCCCGGCGCCGGGCGCCCACGGCCATGCGCACGCCGATCTCCCGGGTGCGCTCGGCCACGGAGATGAGCATGATGTTCATGACGCCGATGCCGCCGACCATCAGGCCGATGGACGAGAGCACCACCAGCACCAGCGCGATGCCCCCGGTCACCTTGTCGACGATCTCCCCGTAGGTCTCCGACGCCACCACGTCGAAGTCGTTGGCCTGGCCGGGCCGCAGCCGCCGCGCCTGGCGCACCGCGCCGGTGATGGCGGAGACGGCCTCGTCGGTCTCCCAGCCGTCGGCCACGGTGACGGCGATGTTGCGGTCCTCGAAGCCCGCCTTCAGGCCGTCCTTCTCGAACGCCGTCCAGGGCACGACGGCGAAGTTGTCGCCCAGGGCGCCGACGATGTGCCGGCGCTCGGCCATGGTGCCCACGATCCGGTAGGGTCGGCCGTAGATGCGCAGGGTCTTGCCCACCGGATCCAGGCGCGGGAACAGGTCCTGGCGCGGACCGTGGCCCAGCACCACGACGCGCTCGCTGGACGCCACCTCGCCGGCGGTGAAGAAACGGCCCTCCGCGACACCGATGGAGAAGATCCAGGGGAAGTGCTCCGACGAGCCGAACACCTGCACGAAGTTGGTGCGCTCGTCGCCGTGCTTGAGCACCGTGCCCGAATTGTTGCTCAGCTGGTAGTCCACCACGCCCACGCCCGGCGTCGCGGCCAGGGCCTCGGCCACCTCCGGCAGCAGGTGGGGGCGCCGCAGCATCCGGTCGGGATCCTCGCCCCCCAGGCCGCTGTAGCGCGACACGTACACGTAGGGACGATTGCCCGAGACGATGTCCTGGCGGATGCGTCCGCTCAGGCCGGTGACGATCGAGACGATGGCCACCAGCGTCGTCACGCCGATGGCGACGCCCAGGATCAGCAGCAGGCTGCGCATGCGGTGGCCGGTGATGGTGCGGAAGGCCTGCCGCACCCCCTCGGACGCCGCGATGCCCTGGTGGCGCGCCCGGTCACTCATGGCGCAGCGCCTCCACCGGATCGAACCCCGCCGCCTTCCAGGCGGGCCAGGTGCCGAAGACCGCGCCGATCAGGAAGGTGGTGCCCAGGCCCAGGACCAGCGACCAGCCCGCCACGGCAAACGGCAGGGGCGAGGCCAGGGAGATGGCCCAGGCCAGCACCAGGCCGATGACGATGCCGATCACCCCGCCCACCAGGGAGAGGGTGACGGCCTCCACCAGGAACTGCCAGAGGATGGACACGCGCCGCGCGCCCAGGGCCTTGCGCACCCCCACCTCGCGGGTGCGCTCGGTGACCGAGACCAGCATCACGTTCATCAGCACGATGCCGCCGACGACCAGGCTGATGCCCACCAGCGGCACCAGGGCCCCGTAGATGGCGCCGCTGATCCCGCCCCAGATGGACAGCAGCTGGTCGCTGGTGCGCAGGGCGAAGTCGTTGCGCTCCAGGGGCCGGACCCGGTGGCGGATGCGCATCAGGAAGACGGCCTCGTCCTTGGCCTGCTCCAGCCGCTGCAGGTCGGCCGCGGCGACGCGGATGTCCAGGGACTCGCCGCTGCCGTACAGCTTCTGCCAGGCCGTCACCGGGATCAGCGCCACCTCGTTGCGGTTCTCGCCCAGCACCGTGCCCCGGTCCTCGATCAGGCCCACGACGGTGAAGTGGCGCCCGCCGATCTTGACCTCGCGCCCCACCGGATCGGCGTGGCGGGGGAACAGCTCCCGCGCCACGTCCCAGCCCAGCACCACCGCCTGGCGGCTGGCGGCCACGTCCGCCGGGGCCAGTTGGCGGCCCGCGGCCAGGGGCACGTCCTCCAGCAGGGGGTAGTCCTCGGTCACCCCCCGGACCCGGACGCCCCGGTAGCTGCGGCCGCCGGCGCGCAGCTCGGCGCTGCGCGAGACCTGGGCGCCGACGGCGCGGGCCTCGGTCATGCGCTCCTGCAGGTAGGCGCGGTCGTCGAGGGTCAGCTCCGGGTTGGTCAGGGACTCGAGGAAGGCGTCGAAGTCGGTCAGGAACTGCAGGCCGTCCACCCGGGTGATGGTGAACACGTCGGTGCCCTCGTCCAGCACGACCTCGGAGACGTAGCGGTCGGCGCCGTAGATCAGGGAGACCACGGCGATCACCGACATGGTGCCCACGATGTTGCCCAGCAGGGTCAGGAACGTGCGCAGCTTGTGCCCGCGCAGGCTCGCCAGGGCGATGCGCACGCCCTCCAGCAGGTTCACCGGTCGTCCGCCCCGCCGCGCCCGCCCCGCTCCTTGCGCGCGGTCTCGACCCGCGCGCCGTCCTTCAGCTCGCGCAGGATGCGGAAGGGGCCGGTCACCACGGTCTGGCCCTCCTGGAGGCCGTCCAGGACCTCGAAGTCGTCCTCGCCGGCGATGCCGATGGTCACGGGCACGAACTTGGCGTAGCCGTCCTTGAGCACGAACACCCCCTCGGTCTCGGTGCGCGTGACCTCGGCGTCGGTGCTGTCGGCCGCGGCCCGGGCACCGCGGGGTACGAAGCCCAGGTCCGCCAGGGCCTCCTCCTGCTGGCGGGCCCGCTTGCCGCTGTAGCGGCGGATGTCGGCGGGCGCGAGCGGCCACGACCGCACGGTGACCGCGCCCAGGGGCACGGCCAGGGTACCGGCGCGCTCGGCCACGGTGATCGACGCCTTGGCCGACAGGCCGGGCCGGATGTTGGCGGGCGCCTCGTCCAGGGTGATCTTCACCTCGAAATCCACGGCCTCCCGCGTGGCGCCGGCGCGCACCCGCAGGGGGCTGTTGCCGATCTCGGTCACCCTGCCGGTGAAGGTGCGGCCGGGGAAGGCGTCGATGGTGATCTCCGCGGGCTGGCCCAGGGCCACGTCCACCACCTCGGTCTCGTCCACCTCGACCCAGGCCTCCATGGTGCCCAGGTCGCTGATGGTCAGCAGCACCGTGCCCGGGTTGTTCAGGGTGCCCATGATGGCGTTCTCGCCTTCTTCCACGTTCAGGCGGGTCACGACGCCGGTCATGGGGGCGGTCAGCGTGACCTTGGTCAGGTCGTGGCGGGCCTTGGCGAGGTTGGCCTCGTACTG
>JBHEPC010000078.1:0-12671 GCA_046260475.1 Candidatus Krumholzibacteriia bacterium
GGCGGCAGGAAATCCCTGGTCGATACCATCAGGCCATCCCTGGCTCGAGGGCCGTCCGTGGCTTGCCGGCGGCGGCGCCTGCGCGGCGGCTGGTTGCGTGCGTCGTCGATGTCAGGTCCGGGCCTCCCGCGGTTGCCACCCGATTATAGCACGCCGAACCCCGCACGGAATCTAAAGATATATGCCGCGCGGCAAAAGTCACGGCCGATTCCGCGGCCCCGACGGCGAAGGGCGGCCGCACCGCGGCCGCCCTTGCCTGTTGCGGGCCGGGCCGGGCCCGGCGGCTGCGCGCGGGCTACTCGCCCGCCACCGCCTCCGCCTCGCCGTCGAAGACGGCCTCGGACGCCGCCGCCTCGGCCGCCGCGGCGGCCAGCTCGTGCAGTTCGATGCCCTCGATGATCAGCGGGTCCTCCTCGGCCGGCTCCTGCACCGCCAGGTGCTTGAAGTCGCCCAGGCCGGTGCCCGCCGAGATCAGGTGGCCCATGATCACGTTCTCCTTCAGCGAACGCAGCTCGTCCCGCTTGCTGCGGGTCGCGGCGTCGGTCAGCACCCGGGTGGTCTCCTGGAAGCTGGCCGCGCTGATGAAGCTGTCCGTGGTCAGGCTCGCCTTGGTGATGCCCAGCAGCAGCGGCTCGAAGGTGGCCGGCTCCAGCTCCGGCTCGCCCTTGGCGCGCAGCTCCAGGTTCCGCTGCAGGATCTTGCGGTTGAACTCCTCGACATCCTGCTTGGTGACCTGCTCGTCCTCGAGGAAGGGCGTGTCGCCCGGGTTGATGATCATCACCTTGCGCAGCATGCGCGAGACGATGGTCTCGATGTGCTTGTCGTTGATCTTCACGCCCTGCAGGCGGTAGACCTCCTGCACGGCGTTGACCAGGTAGCGCTGCACCTCGGCCACGCCCTTGATGGCCAGGATGTCCATGGGGTTGACCGGCCCCTCGGTCAGGCGGTCGCCGGCCACCACGTGCTCGCCCTCGTAGGTGCGCACGTGCTTGCCGTGGGGGATGGTGTACTCCTTGTCGACGCCGCCTTCGCCCACCACGGCCACCTTGCGCTGGCCGCGGGTGGTGCCCCGGAACTCGACCACGCCGTCGATCTCCGTGACGATGGCCGACTCGCGGGGTTTGCGGGCCTCGAAGAGCTCGGCCACCCGGGGCAGGCCGCCGGTGATGTCGCCGGACTGGGAGACCTCGCGGGGGATCTTGGCCAGGTGGGTGCCCGGGGCGACCTCGGCCCCGTCCTCCACCAACAGGAACGCCCCCGTGGGCACGATGTACTCGGCGTTGCGCCGCCCGGTCTTCTTGTTCACGATCTGGATCGAGGGGTGGACGCTCTTGTCGCCCGACTCCACGATCACCGGCTGCTTCATGCGGGTCTTCTCGTCAACGTCCACCGACAGGGTCAGGCCCTCGATGATGCCGCTGAAGCTGACGATGCCCTGATCCTCGGCCAGGATGAAGTCGGCGAAGGGATCCCACTCGAAGATGGGGTCGCCCACCTTGACCTGCTGGCCGTCCTTGACCATGACGACGGCGCCGTAGGGCAGGGTCATCTGGCTGCGGGTGATGCCCGACTCCAGGACCAGGGTGATCTCGCCCTTGCGGCCGATGGAGACCATCTCCTTGGCGGCGTTCTTGACCAGCAGCACGTCCGGGTTGAACACGATCTTCCCGTTGGCCGCGGCCTGCTTGATCGTCTGCTCGACGATGCGGCTGGCCGTGCCGCCGATGTGGAAGGTGCGCAGGGTCAGCTGCGTGCCCGGCTCGCCGATGGACTGGGCGGCGATGACGCCGATCGGCTCGCCGATGTCCACCAGCTTCTGCTCCGACAGGTTGAAGCCGTAGCAGAGGGCGCAGACGCCGTGCCTGGTCTCGCACGAGAGCACCGAGCGCATCAGCACCGAGTGGATGCCCGCGTCCTCGATGGCCTTGGCCCGCCCGTGGCCGATGACCTCGCCGGCCTCGGCGATCACGTTGCCCTGGCCGTCGATCACGTCCTCGGCGGTGGTGCGCCCGAAGATGCGCTCGGCCAGGGACTCGATGGTCTTCTCGCCCTCCTTCAGGGTGGTGACCTCGACGCCGCGCAGGGTGCTGCAGTCGGGCTCGGTGACCACGATGTCCTGGGCCACGTCCACCAGGCGGCGCGTCAGGTAGCCGGCGTCGGCGGTCTTGAGCGCCGTGTCGGCCAGGCCCTTGCGGGCGCCGTGGGTGGAGATGAAGTACTCGAGCATGGTCAGCCCCTCGCGGAAGTTCGCGATGATGGGCTGCTCGATGATCTCGCCGAAGCCGCCGGTGATCTTCTTCTGGGGCTTGGCCATCAGCCCGCGCATGCCGGCCAGCTGCTTGATCTGGTCGGCCGAGCCGCGGGCGCCCGAGGCGTTCATCATGTAGACCGCGTTGAAGCCCTGGTCGTCCGTGCTCAGCCGCGCGAACATGGCCTCCTTGACCTCGTTGGTCACCTGGGTCCACTTGTCGATCACCTTGTTGTAGCGCTCGCGGTTGGTGATGACGCCGTCGCGGTGGTCCTTGACGTAGCCGTCCACCACCTTCTGCGCCGCGGCGATGATGTCGGCCTTCTCCGGCGGGATGATGATGTCGTCGATGCCGATGGAGATGCCGCCCTCGGTGGCGTGATGGAAGCCCAGCTCCTTGAGGCGGTCCAGGAACTCCATGCACGCGGTCATGCCCAGGCGCGCGTGCACGTCCGAGACGATGCGCGAGAGGGCCTTCTTGTTCAGGGGCTCGTTCACGTAGCCCATCTCGCGGGGCAGGATCTCGTTGAACAGGAGGCGGCCGATGGTCGTCTCGACGATGCCCTCCTCCTCGCCGAACCGCACCTTGATCAGGGCGTGCTTGGCCACGAGCTTGGCCTGGTAGGCCGAGAAGGCGTCCTCGCGGCCGGCGAAGACCTTGCCCTCGCCCTTGTCGCCGGTACGGGACAGGGTCAGGTAGTAGCAGCCGAGCACCATGTCCTGGCTGGGCGAGGCCACGGGCTCGCCGCTGGCCGGGGACAGGATGTTCAGCGGCGAGAGCATCAACAGGCGCGCCTCGAGCTGGGCCTCGTAGCCCAGGGGCACGTGCACGGCCATCTGGTCGCCGTCGAAGTCGGCGTTGAACGCGGTGCAGACCAGCGGATGGATGCGGATGGCCTTGCCCTCGATCAGCACCGGCTCGAAGGCCTGGATGCCCAGGCGGTGCAGGGTCGGGGCGCGGTTCAGCAGCACCGGGTGGTCCTTGATGATCTCCTCGAGGATGTCCCAGACCTCGGGGCGCTCCTGCTCGACGAGCTTCTTGGCGCTCTTGACGGTCTGGACGTAGCCCTTCTCCTCCAGCTTGCGGATGATGAAGGGCTTGAACAGCTCCAGCGCCATGCTCTTGGGCAGGCCGCACTGGTAGAGCTTCAGCTCCGGGCCCACCACGATCACCGAGCGGCCCGAGTAGTCGACGCGCTTGCCCAGCAGGTTCTGCCGGAAGCGGCCCTTCTTGCCCTTGATCATGTCGCTGAGGGACTTCAACGGCCGGTTGCCCTGGCCCTTGACCGCGCGCGAGCGGCGGCCGTTGTCGAACAGGGCGTCGACGGCCTCCTGCAGCATGCGCTTCTCGTTGCGCAGGATCACGCCCGGCGCCTTGATCTCGATCAGCTTCTTGAGCCGGTTGTTGCGGTTGATGACGCGCCGGTACAGGTCGTTCAGGTCGCTGGTGGCGAAGCGCCCGCCGTCCAGGGGCACCAGGGGCCGCAGGTCCGGCGGCAGCACGGGCAGGCAGTCCAGGATCATCCACTCCGGACGGTTGTTGCTCTGCAGGAACGCGTCGACGATCTTCAGGCGCTTGAGCATCGACTTCTTGCGCTGCACGCTGGTCTCGGTCTTGACCTGGGCGCGCAGCTCCTGGTTCAGGGCCTCCAGGTCGAGGCCCGCCAGCAGCCGGCGCACGGCGTCGGCGCCCATCTCCATGGCGCAGTCCCAGTCCGGATGCTCCTCCTTGTGCTCCCACCACTCCTCGTCGCTGATCACGTCGCCCACCCGCAGCTCGGTGTTGCCCGGGTCGAGCACGACGTTGGACTCGTAGTAGAGGATGCGCTCGAGGTCCTTGACCTTCATGTCCAGCAGCTGCCCGATGCGGCTGGGCAGGCCCTTGAAGAACCAGATGTGGGCGATGGGCACGGCCAGCTCGATGTGACCGAGGCGCTCGCGCCGCACCTTGCTCTGGGTGACCTCCACGCCGCACTTGTCGCAGACCATGCCGCGGAAGCGGATGCGCTTGTACTTGCCGCAGTTGCACTCCCAGTCCTTCACGGGGCCGAAGATGCGCTCGCAGAAGAGCCCGTCCTTCTCCGGCTTGAAGGTCCGGTAGTTGATGGTCTCGGGCTTGGTGACCTCGCCGTAGCTCCACTCGCGGATCTTGTCCGGCGAGGCGAGCTGGATCATGATCGCGTTGCAGTCCGCGCTCTTGCGGCCCTCTTCCCGGATCGTCTGGCCGAGCATGTATCTTCCTCCTCGGGCGGCCCAGCGGGCCGGCCCCGGGTCAAGGGTCCTAGACCGCGTCTTCCAGGGTCACGTCCAGGCAAAGGCTCTGGAGCTCGCGCATCAGCACGTTGAACGACTCCGGAATCCCGGGCTCGGGCGGGTTCTCGCCCTTGACGATGGCCTCGTAGATGCGGGAGCGGCCGGTCACGTCGTCCGACTTGACCGTCAGCATCTCCTGCAGGCAGTTCGCCGCGCCGTAGGCCTCCAGGGCCCAGACCTCCATCTCGCCGAAGCGCTGGCCGCCGAACTGCGCCTTGCCGCCCAGCGGCTGCTGGGTCACCAGGCTGTACGGGCCGATGGACCGGGCGTGGATCTTCTCCTCGACCAGGTGGTGCAGCTTGAGAATGTAGATCACGCCCACGGTGACGGGCTTGTCGAAGGCCTCGCCCGTGCGTCCGTCGTAGAGGGCGCTCTTGCCGCTGGGATCGTAGCCCTGCTCCTTGAGCCCCACCTTGATCTCGTCGATGGTGGCGCCGTCGAACACCGGGGTCATCACCTTGACGCCCATCGCCGCGGCCGCGTAGCCGAGGTGGGTCTCGAGGATCTGGCCCAGGTTCATGCGGCTGGGCACGCCCAGCGGGTTGAGCACGATGTCGACCGGGGTGCCGTCGCCCAGGTAGGGCATGTCCTCCTCGGCCATGATCTTCGAGACGACGCCCTTGTTGCCGTGGCGGCCGGCCATCTTGTCGCCGACGGACAGCTTGCGCCGCCGCGCCACGTAGACCTTGACCAGCTTGACCACGCCCGGCGGCAGCTCGTCGCCGCGCAGGGTGCGCTCGCAGTTCTTCTCGTACTCCACGTCCAGGCGCTCGCGCTCGCGGGCCGCGGCCTCGAAGACCGAGCGGATGCGGGCGTCCTGCGCCTCGTCCTGCACCAGGGGCAGGCCCCAGTGGATGGTGCCGAAGTCCAGCTCGGCCAGCACGGCCTTGGTGAACTTGCGCCCCGACTTGACCAGCACCTCGCCCGTGTTGGCGTCGATGATGTGATGCGCCGTCTGGCCGTTGAACAGCTCGGTCAGGCGCTCCTGGGCCAGCTCGTTCACCTTGGCGACGTTGCGGTCGCGGCGGCGCTTCAGCGCGTCGAGCTGGCGCTTCTCCTCCTTCTTGGAGCGGGTCGTGCGGTCCTGGCGGCTGAACACGCTCACCCCGACCACGATCCCGTCCATGCCCGGAGGCGACTTCAGCGAGGCGTCCTTCACGTCGCCGGCCTTCTCGCCGAAGATGGCCCGCAGCAGCTTCTCCTCCGGCGACAGCTCGGTCTCGCCCTTGGGCGTGACCTTGCCGACCATGATGTCGCCGGCCCGCACCCGCGCGCCGGGGTAGACGACGCCGTCCTCGTCGAGGTTCTTCAGCGCCTCCTCGCCCACGTTGGGGATTTCGCGGGTGACCTCCTCGACGCCGCGCTTGGTGTCGCGCACCTGCAGCTCGAACTCCTCGATGTGCAGCGAGGTGTAGGTGTCGTCCTTCACCAGCCGCTCGGACACCAGGATGGCGTCCTCGAAGTTGTAGCCGCCCCAGGGCATGAACGCCACCAGCAGGTTCTTGCCCAGGGCCAGCTCGCCCTGCTCGGTGCAGGGCCCGTCGGCGATGGGCTGGCCGGCGGTGACACGGTCGCCCGGCAGCACCAGGGGCTTCTGGTTGTAGCAGGTGTCCTGGTTGCTGCGCCTGAACTTGCGCAGGCGGTACTCCACCAGGCCGCCCTGGTCGAAGAAGCTGCTCGCGGCGACCGCGTCCGGGTCGTCGTAGCGGATGACGATGGTGTCGGCCGTCGCGGTCTCCACCACGCCGTCGGCCGCGGCGGTGATCACCGCGCCCGAGTCGATGGCGATCTTCTTCTCCATGCCGGTGCCGACCACGGGGCTGTCCGACCGCAGCAGGGGCACGGCCTGGCGCTGCATGTTGCAGCCCATCAGGGCGCGGTTGGCGTCGTCGTGCTCCAGGAACGGGATCAGCGATGCCGCCGCCGAGACGATCTGCTTGGGCGAGACGTCCATGTAGTCGACGTCCGCCGGCTTGGCCATGGGGTACTCGCCGCGGTAGCGGGCCAGCACCCGCGGGCGCAGGAAGTTGCCCTTGGCGTCGAGCCGCGCGTTGGCCTGGGCGATGGTGACCGTGTCCTCCTCGTCGGCGGTCAGGTAGTCGGTGCGGCGCGTGACCACGCCCTTCTCCACCCGCCGGTAGGGCGACTCGATGAAGCCGAAGTTGTTGATGCGCGCGTGGGTCGCCAGGCTGGCGATCAGGCCGATGTTCGGGCCTTCGGGCGTCTCGATCGGGCACATGCGCCCGTAGTGGGTGTAGTGGACGTCGCGGACCTCGAAGCCGGCACGGTCGCGGTGCAGGCCGCCGGGCCCCAGGGCGCTCAGGCGCCGCTTGTGGGTCAGCTCCGACAGCGGGTTGGTCTGGTCCATGAACTGGCTCAGCTGGCTGCTGCCGAAGAACGACTGGATGACCGCCGAGACCGTGCGTGCGTTGACCAGGTCGGCCGGGCTGAGCGGCTTGTCCTTGTCGGCGAGGTTCATGCGCTCCTTGATGATGCGCGCCATGCGGCTCAGGCCCACCGAGAACTGGTTGGCCAGCAGCTCGCCGACGGAGCGGATGCGCCGGTTGCCGAAGTGGTCGATGTCGTCGATCTCGCTTTGGCCCAGGAACAGGCCGATCATCTCGCGGATGATCGCCAGGAAGTCCGCGGGGGTCAGGGTCGCGGTCTTGGGGTCCACGTCCAGGCCCAGGCGCCGGTTCATCTTGTAGCGGCCCACCTCGGCCAGGTCGTAGCGCTTCTCGTTGAAGAACAGGCGCTCGAACAGGGCGCGGGCGACCTCCTCGTTCGGGGGATCGCCGGGGCGCAGCAGGCTGTAGAAGCGCCGCAGGGCCTCGTCCTGGTTGTGGGACGGGTCCTTGCGCAGCGTGTTGAGGATCAGGCTGGGCTCGTTCAGGGTGACCTGGCCCTCGGCCACGAGCTTGATCTCGTCGATGGTGCCGCCCAGCAGCGCCTCGCGCAGCAGCGCGTCGATGACCGTGCCGGCCCGCGCCAGGTGCTTCTCGTCGCCCGGGTTGCGGAAGACGTCGCCGGCGAGGATGCGACCCTCCAGGCTCTCCTCCAGCTGCTGGTGCTTCTTGGTGCCCGCCTTGGGGATCTTGACCGTCTCGACCTCGTGGAAGAGGGAGATGATCTCCTCGCTGTTCTGGAACCCGAGGGCCCGCAGGAGCATGGAGGCCGGCTGCTTGCGCTTCCTGTCGATGTGGACGTACAGCAGGTTGTTGATATCGGTCGTGAATTCGACCCACGAGCCCCGGTAGGGGATGATGCGCGCGCGGAAGAGGCGCCGCCCGTTGGGGTGCGTCTCGTCGCTGAAGAAGACGCCCGGCGAACGGTGCAGCTGCGAGACGATGACGCGCTCGGCGCCGTTGATCAGGAAGGTGCCCTTGTCCGTGATCATCGGCAGCTCGCCCAGGTAGACCTCCTGCTCCTGGATGTCGCGGATCATCATCTCGTGGTCGGTGGCGCCCTCGGGCTCCTCCTTGACCACCAGGCGCAGCCGGACCTTCAGCGGCACGCTGTAGGTGAGCCCGCGCTCCTGGCACTCCTCGATCCCGTACTTGGGCTCGCCGGTCTTGTAGCTGATGTACTCCATGATCAGGTGACCACGGGTCGACTCGATGGGAAAGATCGTCTGGAATACGGACTCGATCCCCTGCATGGTCCGCTCTTCGGCCTTGCGGCCGACCTGCAGGAAGTCGTTATAGGACTCCAGCTGCACGGCGAGGAGGTTCGGCATCTTCTCGTCGCGCTGCAGCTTGGAATAGTTGACGCGTCCGGTGAACTTGTCGACAGGGATTTTTCTCACTGGACCACTTCCTCGGAAGAAAGGACGGGGGGCCCTGCGGGGGCCTCCGCACTGGCACGACGGGCGGTCCCGGGACCGCCGGCGGTCTGCCGCCCCGCCGAGCGGCGGGGCGGCCTTGGACCGCGCGCGGGGCATCGCCCCGCTCCAGGCGACGCTACTTCAGGTCGATGATCGCGCCGACTTCCTCGAGCTTGGCCTTGATCTGCTCGGCCTCGGCCTTCGTGATGCCTTCCTTCACGTTGGTCGGGGCGCTCTCGACGAGCTCCTTGGCTTCCTTCAGGCCCAGGCTGGTGATCGCACGGACCTCCTTGATGACCTGGATCTTCTTGTCGCCGACGCCGGTCAAAACGACGGTGAACTCGTCCTTGACCTCTTCGACGTCCGCGGCGGGGGCGGCGGCGGCCATGGCCATCGGGGCGGCGGCGCTCACGCCGTACTTCTCCTCCATGGCCTTGACCAGGTCGGCGGCCTCGAGGAGGGTCAGCGTATCGATCAGCTCCAGGGCCTTGGCGGCGTTCGCGCTCAGGTTGATCTCCGACATTGTTCCACTCTCTCCTTGCGATCCGGGCCTCTGCCGCCCGGTGGGGTGTCTGGTTTCCGCGCCCGTTCCGCTCGCGGCGGGCGGCGCGGCCTCTCGTCGTACCGTGCGGCTAGGCCGCTGCCTTGACCTTCGCGGCCGCGTCGATGACGCGGGCCAGCGCGGCGGCCACGCCGTTGACCGTGCAGGCCAGACCGCGCGCCGGCGAGCTGATGCTGCCCATCATCTGGGCCAGCAGCTCCTCGCGGCTCGGGATCCGGGACAGGGCGACGACCTGCTGCGCGTCGAGCAGCTGGCCGTCCACGTACCCGCCCTTGATCAGCATCTTGTCGTTGTCCTTGGCGAACTCGACCACGAGCCGGGCCGGATCGACCTGGCTCGCGGCGCCGAAGACGATGGCGGTGGGGCCCGTGAGGGCGTCCTTGAGGACGCCGGCGCCCACCTTCTCGACGGCGATGCGCGCGAGGCGGTTCTTCACCACGCGGCATTCCACCGAGCTCGCCTTGCAGTTGCGCCGGAACTGGGTCATCTGCGCGACCGTCAGCCCCGAGTAGTTGGCCAGAACGATGCTCTGGGCCTGCTCGAGACGCTCGGCGATGGCCTGGACCTCGGCTACCTTCTCTGGACGTGCCATGAGGCATCTCCTTGCTGTCTATGCGCCGGACCCGCAGGCCGGCGGGGTTGGCCCGCCGCCGTCAGGACAGGCTGTTCGCGTCGACGCGGATGGACGGGGACATCGTGCCGGAGATGAACACCGACTTGACGTAGGTCCCCTTCACCGCGGCCGGCTTGACCCGCAGGAGCTCCCGGAACAGGGCCTGGGCGTTCTCCTGCAGGGCTTCGTTGCTGAAGGAGCGCTTGCCGAGGGGGGCGTGGATGATCCCGGCCTTGTCGACGCGGTACTCGATCCGGCCCGCCTTGGCCTCCTTCACGGCCTTGGCGATGTCCATGGTGACGGTGCCGACCTTGGGGTTGGGCATCAGTCCGCGGGGACCGAGGATCTTGCCCAGCCGACCCAGCTCGCCCATCATGTCGGGCGTGGCGATGATCACGTCCACGTCCGTCCAGCCGTCCTTGATCCTGGGCAGGAACTCGTCGGCCCCGACCATGTCGGCGCCGGCGTCCTTGGCCTCCTGCTCCTTCGGACCGCGGGTGATCACCAGCACGCGGACGGTCTTGCCCGTCCCGTTCGGCAGGACCACCGTGCCGCGGACCATCTGATCGGCGTGGCGCGGATTGACGTTCAACCGGACCGCCAGGTCCACCGTCTCGTCGAACTTGGCCTTGGGGAACTCGCCGAGCGTGGCCAGGGCGGCGCCGATGGCGACCTCCTGGTTCTTGTCCACGAGCGCCTGGGCCTGCCTGTAGTGTTTTCCGTGCTTCATTGTACGATCTCCGGACTGTGAGGGTTCGATCGGGGTCCGCCCGGCCAAGCCGTGCGCCCCTCTCTCCGGTGCCCGTCGGTCCCGCGGGACCCGGCGCCGTGTTTTCGCAGCCGATGCCGGACTAGACGATCTCCAGCCCCATGCTCCTCGCCGTGCCCGCGATGATCTTCATCGCGGCCTCGGGCGAGCCGGCGTTCAGGTCCACCATCTTCACTTCGGCGATCTCCTTGAGCTTGGCGCGGGAGATCGTGCCGACGGTGCTCCTGCCGGGCGTGGCGCTGCCGGACTCCAGACCGACAGCCTTCTTGATCAGCACCGAGGCCGGAGGGGTCTTGGTAATGAAGGAGAAACTACGGTCCTGGAAGACCGTGATCACCACCGGGATCACCAGACCCATCTGTTCCTTGGTCCGCTCGTTGAAGGCGCTGCAGAACTCCATGATGTTCAGACCATGCTGGCCGAGGGCGGGTCCCACCGGAGGGGCGGGATTGGCCAGCCCGGCCTTGATCTGCAGCTTGATCTGCGTCATGACTTTCTTGGCCATGTCGACTCTTCTCCTTCAATCGGGGTCTGCCGTCGCGACGATCGGCGCCTGCGGCGGGGAGTCCACATCCCGCTGCCGGCGGCCGGGCGTCGTCCCGGCCCCATCTATGGTGTGCCGCACGCGCCGAGAGGCGGCGCAGGCGGCGGCGTCCTTCGGGACCAGACTTCCCTCGGGACACCAGCGGACAACGGCGGATCAGACGGGCTTCACTTGCAGGAAGTCCAGTTCCACCGGCGTCTCCGAACCGAAAATCGAGATCATCACCTTGAGCTTGCCCTTGTCGTGGTTGATCTCGTTGATGACCCCCACCCACTCGGTGAACGGTCCGTCCATGACCTGGACGCTGTCGCCCACCAGGTAGGGGATCTCCAGGGTCGCCCGCGCCTCCTCCGGCGCCGAGATGCGGCCGAGGATACGGTCCACCTCGTCGCGCGAGATCGGCTCCGGCTTCAGCGGCGTGCCGCCGATGAAGCGCGTGACCCCGGGGATGCTGTTGATGAAGTGGTGCGTCTCCTTGTCCATCACCATCTCGACCAGGATGTAGCTGGGGAAGAACTTGCGCTTGACCGTCGAGCGCTTGCCGTTCTTCATCTCCGTCACTTCCTGGGTGGCCACCAGCACCTCGCCGAAGAACTCCTCCATGTGGTTCGACTTGACGGCCATCTCGATGTTGCGCTTGACCTTGTTCTCGTGCCCGGTGTTGGCGTGGATGACGAACCAGCGCATCTGGCCCTTGCGCTCGATCTGCCGGCGCTCGTCCGCCGACAGCTCCAGGGGCACCGCCGCCAGCAGGTCGTCCTCCTCGTCGGCCGGCGCCGGCGCAGGCGCGGCCTCGGGCGCGGCGTCCTCGGCCTCGGACTCGTCCTCCTCGGGCAGGTCGAAGAAGAGGGCGTCGCCGTCGTCGGCGTCGGGCGCGGCCTCGTCGGCGGACGCGTCCGCCGCCCCGGCCGTCTCGGGCCCGTGCTCCTCTTCCGGTCGCTCGCCGTTCATGCCGTCGTTATCCAACAAGAGACGCTCCGATCGTCAGGTGCGCGCATCGACGCAGACACACCCCAGAAATGGGACACCTGTCCCGTCTCCGGGGCCCGTTTTCGTCGCTCCGCTCCCGCAACGGCCGCTCAGGCCAGGGAGATGATCTGCTTGATCCCCAGGTCGAGGATCTTGTCCACGGCGAACAGCAGGATGGTGATCACCGTGACGGTCACCAGGACGACGATGGTGGATTCCTTCAGTTCGGCCCGGCTGGGCCAGGAAACCCGTTTCATCTCCTGGGACGTTTCCCGCAGGTAGTGGTTGAAACGCGCCAACATGTCCCGGTGGCCTTCCTGCTTACGCCCGGACCGCCGCAAAGGCGGGCCGGGCGATGAACGAAATGGCAGGGGCGGCAGGGCTCGAACCCGCGACCCTCGGTTTTGGAGACCGATGCTCTACCAACTGAGCTACACCCCTGCAAACCGGCCGCCGGGGCCGCCGCGGCGGCCCCGACCCGTGATCAGCGGGTCTCCTTGTGGTCCGTGTGCTTGTTGCACTTGGGACAGTACTTCTTGTACGTCACCCGGTCCGGATGGAGCCGCTTGTTCTTCTTGGTCGTATAGTTCCTCAGCTTGCACTCGTTGCAGGCGAGGGTGATGATGTCCCGCATGGCTCGAACTCCCGCCGCCTAGACGATCTAGGCGATGATCTAGGCGATGATCTTCGCGACGACGCCGGCGCCCACGGTGCGGCCGCCCTCGCGGATCGCGAAGCGCAGCCCCTCTTCCATGGCGATCGGCGTGATCAGCTCCACCGACATCTTGATGTTGTCACCGGGCATCACCATCTCCACCCCGTCCGGCAGC
>JBHEPC010000089.1:0-7857 GCA_046260475.1 Candidatus Krumholzibacteriia bacterium
AACCGGGCTTCCGCAAGGGCAAGACCCCGAAGGCGCTGGTGGAGAAGGAGCTGGGCGGGACGGTCCACTACGAGGCCCTGGACGCCCTGATCCAGCAGGCCTGGGTGACGGCCCTGATCGAGCACCGCCTGCGCCCGCTGACCGACCCCGCGCCGGGCGGGGGCGAGAACCTGGGCCCCGGCGACACGGGCCCCCTGCGCATCGACTTGGCGGTGGAGGTCCGGCCCGAGGTGGAGGCCGGCGACTACGACGGCGTGCAGGTGCGCCGCCGCGCGGTCCTGGTCCGGGACGAGGACGTCGACGAGGTCGTCGATCGCCTGCGCGAATCCCGGGCCGCCTGGGAGGCCGCCGACCGGCCCGCCGCCACCGGCGACCGCCTGACGGTGGACCTGGTGCCCGGCGAGGGCGCCGACGGGCCCGAGGCCGGCCGGGCCATCGCCGACCAGCGCTTCGTCCTGGGCGAACAGAGCAACATGGCCGCCTTCGACGAGGCCCTGGCCGGGGCCGCGGTGGGCGACCTGCGGGAGATCCGGGTGGACTACCCCGCGGACCACCCCAACGATCGCCTGCAGGGCCGGACCATCGTCTTCGCCTGCACGGTCAAGGCCGTGGAGGCCCGGATCCTGCCCGCGGCCGACGACGCCTTCGCCGCCGCCCTGGAGGAGGGCAAGACCCTGGCCGAGCTGCGCGAGGCCATCCGGGCCGACCTCGAGCGGGAGGCCGGCCGCCGCGTGGCCGCCGAACTGGACGAGCAGATCCTGCGGGAACTCGTCGCCCGCCACGACGTTCCCCTGCCCCCGTCCATGGTCGAGCGCTACCTGGACTCGGGCCTGGAGGAGCTGCACCGGCGCAACGCACGCTACGGCCGCGAGGCCGACGCCGGGGAGGACGCCCGCTACCGGGAGGCCGCCCGGCCCCACGCCGAGCAGGCCCTGCGGGGCATGCTCCTGCTGGAGGCGGTGCGGCGACGGGAAGGGATCAAGGTCGAACCGGCCGAGGTCGATGAGAGGATCGAGGCCGTCGCGCGGGAGAACGGTTTCCCCGTTGACGACTACCGGAAGTTCGTCGACAGTGGCGACGGCAGCGAACGGGAGCGGCTGGCGTACGATCTGCTCGAGCGCCGTACCTACGATTTCCTGCTTTCGCGGGCCGTGATCGAGGACGTGTCCGCGGACACGGACGTCCTGGAATCGTAACAAGGAGTGACCCATGCTGGTACCGGTCGTCGTCGACCAGACGAGCCACGGCGAGCGCGCCTACGACATCTACTCGCGCCTGCTCAAGGATCGCATCGTGTTCCTGGGCTGGCCCGTGGACGACAACATCGCCAACCTGGTCATCGCCCAGCTGCTGTTCCTGCAGGCGGAGGACCCGGAGCGGGACATCTACCTGTACGTCAACAGCCCGGGCGGCAGCGTGACCGCCGGTCTGGCCATCTACGACACCATTCAGTACATTACCAATGATGTGGTGACGATCTGCATGGGCCAGGCGGCCAGCATGGGCGCGATCCTGCTGGCGGCCGGCGCCAAGGGCAAACGCTCGGCGCTGAAGAACTCCCGGGTCATGATCCACCAGCCCCTGGGCGGCAGCCAGGGCCAGGCCGCGATGATCGAGATCTACACCAGGGAGATCCTCGGCGTCCGCGACCGGCTCTACGAGATCCTGGCCCGCCACACCGGGCAGTCGGTGGAGAAGATCGCCAAGGACAGCGACCGCGACTTCTTCATGTCCGCCGACGAAGCCAAGGTCTACGGCCTGGTGGACAAGGTGATCGAGAGCCGCACCGAGTTGGACGCGGACGCGAAGAAGAAGAAGTAGCCGCCGCGGGGCCCTTGCCCCGCCGTGCGCGGAGGGACCATGAAGCGCCGCCAGAACGGCAGCCCGCAGATGATCAAGTGTTCGTTCTGCGCCCGCGGGCAGGACGAGGTGGCGAAGCTCGTGGCCGGGCCGTCCAGCGTCTACATCTGCAGCGAGTGCATCAAGCTCTGCAACGACATCCTCGAGGGCGAGCTGCTGGACGAGACCGCGCTCGCGCCGCCGCGCTTCCCCAAGCCGCGCGAGATCCGCGAGTACCTCGACCAGTACGTGATCGGCCAGGAGGAGGCCAAGGTCAGCCTCGCCGTCGCGGTCTACAACCACTACAAGCGCATCCACCAGAAGAAGACCAGCGACGGGGTCGAGATCGACAAGAGCAACATCCTGCTGCTGGGCAACACCGGCACGGGCAAGACCCTGCTGGCCCAGACCCTGGCGCGCTACCTGAACGTGCCCTTCGCCATCGCCGACGCCACGGCCCTGACCGAGGCCGGCTACGTGGGCGAGGACGTGGAGAACATCCTGGTGCGCCTGCTGCAGGCGGCGGACTACAACATCCCCGCCGCCGAGCAGGGCATCGTCTACGTGGACGAGATCGACAAGATCGGGCGCAAGAGCGGCAACCCCTCCATCACCCGGGACGTCTCGGGCGAGGGCGTGCAGCAGGCCCTGCTGAAGATCCTCGAGGGCACGGTCGCCAACGTGCCGCCCCAAGGCGGCCGCAAGCATCCGCAGCAGAAGTACCTCGAGGTAAACACGCGCAACATCCTCTTCGTCTGCGGCGGGGCCTTCCAGGGCCTGGAGCGGATCGTCGAGCGGCGCGTGGGCAAGAACATGCTCGGCTTCTCCCGCGAGGACGAGTACGCCAGCGCCCGGGTCGAGCGCGACGAGTTCCTGGGCCTGGTCGAGCCCCAGGACCTGATGCAGTTCGGCCTCATCCCCGAGCTGATCGGCCGCCTGCCGGTGGTCACCTACATGCACGAGCTGGACAAGGAGGCCATGACCCGCATCCTGGTCGAGCCCCGCAACGCCCTGTGCAAGCAGTACCAGAAGCTCCTGGAGATGGAGGACGTCGAACTGATCTTCGCGCCCGGCGCCATCGAGGCCATCGCCGAACTGGCCACCAAGCGCAAGACCGGCGCCCGCGGGCTGCGCTCGATCCTCGAGAACATCATGCGCGACACCATGTTCGAGATCCCTTCCCAGGAGGACGTCCGGCAGGTTATCATCACGCGGGAGACGGTCGACAAGCAGGCCGAGCCCGACCTCGTGCTGGGTGATCCGCCGATCGACATCAAGGAAGCCTGACCCCAGGCCATCCGGAACAACCGGCCCAACCGGAACCCGCGGACCTTCCGCCCCGCCCCGGGCGCGCCGCGCGCCTGCGCGCCGCCGGCCCACGCCCGCCACGACGCGGCGGCCAGGACCCGAGGAGCGACATGAAACCGACCTACACCGTGCCCGCCCCTGACGGTTCCGAGCTCGAACTGGCGCGCCGGCTGCCCCTGCTGCCCCTGCGCGACGTCGTCGTGTTCCCGTCCATGGTCACGCCCCTGCTCGTGGGCCGGCCCGCCTCGGTGGGCGCCGTCGAGGCCGCCATGGAGCGGGACAAGCTGCTGTGCGTGATCGCCCAGCGCAGCCCCGAGACCGAGGAGCCCGGCGCCGACGAGCTGTTCGCGGTGGGCACGGTCATCCGCGTGCTCCAGATCATCCGCACCCCCGACGAGACCCTCAAGATCCTGGTGGAGGGCGTGGCCCGGGTCCACGTGGACGAGGTCGTCGAGGGCGGTCCCTTCCTGGAGGTGGACCAGCGTCCCATGCAGGAGCAGGGGGCGGAGGGGACCGAGGCCGAGGCGCTCAGCCGCTCGATCAAGGAGCGCTTCAAGGAGTACGTGCGCCTGAACAAGCGGCTGCCGGACGAGGTGCTGCTGTCGGTGCTGAACCTCGACGACATCGCGCGCATGACCGACTCGATCAGCGCCTATATCCTGGGCAAGGTGCCCCTGAAGCAGGACCTGCTGGAGGAGCCCAGCCTGGCCCGTCGCCTCTCGCGCATCAACCAGGTGCTGGCCAACGAACTGGACATCCTGGAGGTGGAGGCCCGCATCGACTCGGAGGTGCAGAGCCAGGTCCAGCGCAACCAGCGCGAGTTCTACCTCAACGAGCAGCTGCGCGCCATCCGCAAGGAACTGGGCTACACCGCCGACGAGGACTCCGAGATCGAGGAGTACGCCCAGCGCATCGAGGACAGCGACCTGAGCGCCGAGGCCCTGGAGGTCGCCCGGCGCGAGGTGGCCCGCCTGGACCGCATGTCGCCCATGAGCCCTGAGGCCACGGTGGTGCGCAACTACCTGGACACCCTGCTCGCGCTGCCCTGGAAGAAGAAGTCCCGCGACCGCATCGACACCGCCAAGGTCAAGGCCCAGCTCGACGCCGACCACTTCGGCCTGGAGAAGGTCAAGGAGCGCATCATCGAGTTCCTGGCCGTCTACAAGCTGACCCGCACCATGCAGGGCACCATCCTCTGCCTGGTCGGCCCCCCGGGCGTGGGCAAGACCAGCCTGGGCCGCAGCATCGCCGAGGCCATGAACCGCAAGTTCGTGCGCATCAGCCTGGGCGGCGTCCGGGACGAGGCCGAGATCCGCGGCCACCGGCGCACCTACATCGGCAGCAAGCCCGGACGCGTCATCGAATCCCTGCGCAAGGCGGGCACGCGCAACCCCGTCTTCCTGCTCGACGAGATCGACAAGATGGGCGCCGACTTCCGGGGCGACCCGGCCAGCGCCCTGCTGGAGGTGCTGGACCCGGAGCAGAACTCGACCTTCAGCGACCACTACCTGGAGGTGGAGTTCGACCTCTCGAACGTCATGTTCATCACCACCGCCAACAGCCTGCACACCATCCCGGCGGCGCTCGAGGACCGCATGGAGATCATCCGCCTGCCCGGCTACCTCGAGCACGAGAAGATGACCATCGCCGAGCGCTTCCTTGCGCCCCGGCAGATGAAGCGCAACGGCGTCGCCGGCTGGGCGGGGGGCTTCCGCCGCTCGGCCTTCCAGACCATCATCGACGGCTACACCCGCGAGGCCGGGGTGCGTTCGCTGGAGCGGGAGATCGCCGGCATCTGCCGCAAGGTGGCCAAGATCAAGGCCGAGACCGGCCGCTTCCCCGGGCCGGTGACCCCGGCGGCGGTGTCCCGCTACCTGGGCATTCCCAAGTTCCGCCGCCACGCGGTGGACCGGGACGCGGAGATCGGCGTGGTGATCGGCCTGGCCTGGACCATGGCCGGCGGCGAGATCCTGGAGATCGAGGTGGCGGCGGTGCCCGGCCAGGGCAAGATCACCATCACCGGCAACCTCAAGGACGTCATGAAGGAGTCGGCGGAGACCGCGCTCAGCTACGCCCGGGGCAAGTGCCGCGACACCTCGGCCAAGTGGTTCAAGGACAACCAGATCCATATCCACGTGCCCGAGGGCGGCATCCCCAAGGACGGGCCCAGCGCCGGCATCGCCATGGCCACGGCCATCGTCTCGCTGCTCAAGGGCGTGCCGGTGCGCAAGGACGTGGCCATGACCGGCGAGGTCACCCTGCGCGGCAAGGTGCTGCCCATCGGCGGCCTGCCCGAGAAGGCGGTGGCGGCCCTGCGGGCAGGCTCGAAGCACCTGATCATCCCCCGGGACAACGAGAAGGACTTCCGCGAGCTGTCGCCGGTGATCCGCCGCAAGCTGACGGTGCACCTGGTGGACACCATGGACGAGGTGCTGGCCCTGGCGCTGAGCGACGGCGCCGGCCGGTCCGGCCGCCGGCGGCCGGCCGCCGCGCGCCGGGCCACGTCCGCGGCCGGCCGCAAGAAGGCCTGAACGTGGACGTGCGCTACGTCACCGGCGCGCCGGGCCTGGCCGGACGCCCGCTGCCGGTGCTGCCGGAGTTCGCCTTCATCGGGCGCAGCAACTGCGGCAAATCCTCGCTCATCAACCTGTTCCTGGGGCGCCGGGCCCTGGCCCGCACCAGTGCGACCCCGGGCAAGACGCGCCTTTTGAACTACTATCTGGTGGACGAGCGCTACTACCTGGTGGACCTGCCCGGCTACGGCTACGCCCGCGTCAGCAAGGTCCAGCGCGCGGCCTGGCGACGCCTGTTCCAGGACTTCCTGGCGGCCGGGGACCGGCCCCTGGCGGTGTTCCACCTGCTGGACGTCCGCCATCAGCCCACCGCCGACGACCGGGAGGTGGCCGGCTGGATCCGGGATTCGGGCCACCCGGCAGCCCTGGCGGTGACCAAGATCGACAAGGTGGGAACCAACGCACGCCGGGGCCGCTACCAGGATATCATCGCGGCGCTGCAGGCCCCGGGGGACACGCCTTTCTTCCCCACCTCGGCCCCCCTGCGGGCCGGGGCCGACGCCATGCGCGCCTGGGTGGACGGGCTGCTGGCGGCGGCCGACCGGGAGGACGGCGCCGGGGACCCGACCGACGGCGCCGGCGCCTGAATTGACCTGGCGGCCCGGCGCAGGGTATAATGGCAGCTGGCCGGGGCCAAGTGCCTGGCCGGCAGAAACTTGAGATCAGGGCGAGTCCGGCCGCGGACCGCCCAGGGTGGCATCATGCTCCGACCGGGCCTGCACTGGCGGTGGGCGCTGGCCGTCGTCGCGACGGCGGCCGGAGCCGCCCTGTGGGCAGGACCGGCCTCGGCCACGGAGGCGGACATGGTGCGGCTGCCGGTCACCTCGCCGTACCTGTGCCTGGCCTGCCACACCCAGGAGTCGCCCGGCGGCGGCGCGCCGCTGAACGTCTTCGGCGAGGACTATCTGGCCAACGGCCGCCGCTGGGACGCGGACCTGGCCCAACTCGACTCCGACGGCGACGGCTGCCGCAACGGGGCCGAGGTGGGGGACGTCGACGGCAACGGCCAGGCCGACGGCAACGTGACCGAGCAGGCGGGCAACCCCGGGGTCGCGGACGATTGCGGCTCGGGCAACCTGGTGGACGAGACCACCTGGTCCACCCTGAAGGCCTACTTCGACGGGCGCTGAGCCGGGCGCCATCTTCGCGGGCGCACCCCGGCGGGCCGGGGCGCTCCCTTGTGCTGCACGGGCGGGCCGCGGGCGCGCCCCGGACGGGAGACCAGCGTGGACAATCGGGTCATCATCGGCGGCCAGTGGGGCGACGAGGGCAAGGGCAAGATCGTCGACGCCCTGAGCGAGGGCCTGGACTGGGTCCTGCGCTACCAGGGCGGCGCCAACGCCGGCCACACCATCCACGCCGGCGGCGTCAAGCACGTGCTGCACCTGGTGCCGTCGGGGGTGCTGCACCCGGGCGTGCGCTGCCTGCTGGGCTGCGGCATGGTCATCGACCCCTGGGCCCTGCGCGACGAGATCATGGCCCTGGAAGAGGAAGGCGTCGAGGTGCGCGGGCGCCTCTTCGTGGCCTCGAACGCCCACCTGGTGCTGCCCTACCACCGGCGCATGGACGAGCTGAACGAGACCCGCCTCAAGCGCAAGAGCATCGGCACCACCGGCCGGGGCATCGGCCCCGCCTACCTGGACAAGATCCAGCGCACGGGAATGCGCATGGGCGACCTGAAGCTGCCGGCGGACAACCTCGAGCGCAAGGCCATCGAGAAGATCCTCGCGGCCAACGAGCTGCTGAGCGATTTCCACCAGGCCGAGCCCCTGCCCGCCCGCACCATCGCCGAGGAGCTGGTGGTGCTGGCGCGCTTCCTGGCGCCGCTGGTGGTCAACGCCTACGACGTCCTGAAGGGCGTGCGCGCGGGCACCGAGTCGGCCCTCTTCGAGGGGGCCCAGGGCACGATGCTGGACATCGACCACGGCACCTACCCCTACGTCACCAGCAGCAACAGCACCATCGGCGGGGCCTTGACCGGCACCGGCCTGCCGCCCCGCAGCCTGGGCGAGATCAACGGCGTCTTCAAGGCCTATTGCACCCGGGTGGGCAACGGCCCGTTCCCCAGCGAGCTGCTGGGCGACCTGGGGGACGCCCTGCGCGAGGCGGGCGGCGAGTACGGCGCGACCACCGGCCG
>JBHEPC010000097.1:0-3244 GCA_046260475.1 Candidatus Krumholzibacteriia bacterium
GGCGGGGTGGGTGCCGTCCACGCCGGTGTCGAGGATGCCGACGACCACGCCGGTGCCGTCGATGCCCAGTTCCTGCCAGACCCGCGGGGCGCCCACGGCGCGCACGCCGGGAACCAGGCCGACGTCGGCCTTGTCCGGGCCGGCGCCTTTCTCGGCTCCGGCCTTGGCCGAGGCCGCCGGTTCGATCAACTCGACCACGAGGTCGGGCTCGATGCGGTCCACATCCGGGTGCAGGGCCAGGGCGCGGACGGCGTCGGCGGTGGCCACGACCACCACGCTGTTGACCAGCCAGTGGGGCGTCCAACCGAGCACACGGCCGGCGGCCTTGTCCGCGCCCAGGGACGCCAACAGGTCCGCCTGGCTATCGGCGGCGACGCCCTGCAGGGTCTCCAGAACCCGCCGGTGGCGGTCGGTGGTGGCCGCCTTCTCGGCCCGCAGCTGGCGGTCCAGGGCGGGCAGGTCGGCCTGCTCGTGCAGGACCACCAGGACGCGGACGGGCTCGTCCGGGCCCAAACGGTCCAGTTGGGCGGCCAGGCCGGGGGCCAAGGCGCCGGTGGCAGGGGCGGCGGCTCCCAGCAACAGACAGACGACGAGCACGGGGGCGAGTTTCATGGGTAAGAACCTGAGCCTCCGGGAGGGGGTCCGGCTGCGGCCTGACGAGAAATCAGAAAAAGGCCACAGCAAGGTGCGATCCTTTTTCCTGTCAGGCCTCCAATTGCACTTTCCTCACTAAGGATACCATAGCGATCGGGTCCGGGGCAATGGGGTCGGGGCTTCGCACCGACGAATTCCCACCCCATTTGTCACGAGATCGTGAAAATTAAATGATTGCAATGATTTGTATGGTTTCCATAGAATGGTCCGGCACGGGGCCACGGATCGGCACGCACCCCCCTGCCCGGCAACGGATCACTCTCACCTCC
Organism: Candidatus Krumholzibacteriia bacterium; assembly: GCA_046260475.1. Lineage (GTDB taxonomy): Bacteria > Krumholzibacteriota > Krumholzibacteriia > LZORAL124-64-63 > LZORAL124-64-63 > JACZKN01. The sequence continues at coordinate 924 of JBHEPC010000097.1, forward strand.
GACACGAAGGAGCTGTCGACTCGTCCCGGGCGGATGCCGAGCCGTCGGTGGGGCACCCCGTTTTCTGGTTCTTCTCGCCAAGCAGAAAACACCCCGACAAGGAGCCCGACATGAAGCGTCATCCCCTTGCGCCCTGGCGCATCCTGGTCCTGGCCGGACTCGTCCTGACCGCCGCGGCGGCCTTGGCGGTCGAGCCGGACGCCCCCCGCCCCTTCGTTCCGGTCCAGGACGGCTTCCAGCCCACCGCCCCCCTCGAACTGCCGTACCATCCGACCCGCGTGCTGGTGAAGCTGACCGCCGACGCCGCCGAGCGCGCCGGCCTGGATCTCGCCCGCGACAAGGGCGCGGTCGCCGCCGAGCCGCGCACGGGCCTGCCCACGCTGGACGCCCTGTGCGCCGCGGGCGGCGTCAAGCGCATCGAGCGGCCCTGGATCGAGGCCAAGCAGCAGAACCTGGCCGACGAGCTGGGCCTGGACCGCTGGTACCTGCTGCAGACCGACGGGCGCCAGGACGCCCTGGACCTGGCCCGCCGGCTGGCCAGGGACCCGGACGTGGCCGAGGCCACCGTCGACTGGCGGGCCTTCCCGGCCGCCGTGCCCTCGGACCCCATGCACTCCCTGCACTGGGGCCACAACAACACGGCCCAGATGCTGAGCTACAACTGGTCGACCCACAGCCACGAGGCCGGCTCGCCCGTGGGCACCGTGGGCTTCGACGCCAACGCCCACGCCGCCTGGGACAACAGCCAGGGCTATGGCAGCGCGGGCATCGTCATCGCGATCATCGACAGCGGCGTCGAGGCCGGGCATCCGGACCTGCGCCAGGTCGCCGGCTACGACTACGGCGACAACGACAGCAACGCCGACGACAACTCCTCCCAGGCGGGGCACGGCACCGCCTGCGCCGGCGTCGCCGCGGCGATGGCCAACAACGGGCTGGGCACCGCGGGCATCGCCGCCGGCTGCAGCATCATGCCCCTGAAGGTGGCCAACAGCGCGGGTTCGATGTACTTCTCGTCGATCCAGAACGCCCTGTACCACGCCGCCGACAACGGCGCCCACGTCGCCAGCATGAGCCTGGGCGCGGCCATCAGCTCGGACGCCGCCACCAACACGGCCCTGCAGTACGCCTACAACGCCGGCGTGACCCTGCTGGCGGCCACGGGCAACGAGAACGCCTCGACCATCAGCTACCCGGCCATCAACCAGTACGTCATCGCCGTGGGCGCGGCCTCGCCCTGCGGCGACCGCAAGCGCTCCTCCAGCAGCAGCACCGAGGTCAACCCGGGCGTGAGCACCGACCCCAACGGCTACACCTGCGACGGTGAGCGGTGGTGGGGCTCGAACTACGGCACGACGACGGTGGGCGCGGCCACGTCGGTCGACATCATCGCCCCGACCATCCTGCCGACGACCGACCTGCTGGGCTCGGCGGGCTACGACGCCAGCGACTACAGCAAGTGGTTCAACGGCACCTCGTGCGCGACGCCGTACGCGGCGGGCGTGGCCGCGCTGGTGAAGGCCGGCAACCCGTCGTTCACGCCGGCGCAGATCCGCGACCGCCTGCGCACGACGGCCCAGGACGTGGTCAGCGTCGAGTCGGGCACCGGCTGGGACCGCTACGCCGGCTACGGCATGATCGACGCCGACGCGGCGACTTCCGGCGGCGCGACGCCGACCGACGCCATCACCGTCGGCTACCCGAACGGGGGCGAGACCCTGACCGCCGGCGACGCGGTGAACATCGCCTGGAGCTGGACCGGCTCGTTCAGCACCGTGTCCATCGACTACAGTCTCAACGGCGGCTCGTCGTGGACCGTGATCACCTCGTCGACGGCCAACGACGGCTCGTACGCCTGGGCCGTGCCGGCGAGCGCGACCAGCCAGGGCCGCATCCGCGTCTCCGGCGGGACCGCCAGCGACATTAGCAACAGCAATTTCACCATCGAGGTGCCGCAGGGCGGCGGCTACGCCACCCTGCCCTACAGCACCGGCTTCGAGGACGGCGCGCTGGACCAGTACTGGACCACCGCCTCGACCACCACCGGGCGCATCCAGGTCACGACCGCCAACACGCCCCACACCGGCAGCAGGCACCTGACCATGGACAGCTCGACCAACGGGACGTACGCCACCAACGAGGCGTGGCTGCACCTGGACCTGACCGGCAGCAGCCAGGTCGACCTGAGCTACTGGTGGAAGGACTTCGGCGACGAGACCCACAGCACCGACGGCGTCTACTTCTCCGCCAACGGGGGCACTTCGTTCGTCAAGGTGCAGAACCTCAACGGCGGCAGCTACAGCAACAACGTCTGGCGCCAG
>JBHEPC010000104.1:0-5407 GCA_046260475.1 Candidatus Krumholzibacteriia bacterium
TCGGGGTGGGCGATGCGGATCAGGGCCTCGGCCCGCTCCCGCACGCTGCGGCCCAGCATGTGGGCCACGCCGTACTCGGTGACCACCACGTGGACGTCGGCGCGGGTGATCACGACCCCGGCGCCGTGTTCCAGCAGGGGCACGATGCGGCTGATGCGCCCGTCGTCCGTGGTCGACGGCAGGGCGATCACCGGCAGGCCGCCCTTGCTGAGGGCCGCGCCGCGGATGAAGTCGGCCTGGCCGCCGAAGCCGCTGTGGATGCGCTGGCCGATGGAGTCGGAACAGACCTGGCCGGTCAGGTCCACCTCGATGGCCGAGTTCACCGCGACCATGTTGTCGTTGCGGGCGATGTTCACCGGGTGGTTGACGTAGTCGGTGGGATGCAGCTCGATCAGCGCGTTGTCGTGGGCGAAGTCGTAGGTCTCACGCCGGCCCATGACGAACCCGGCGATGACCTTGCCCGGGTGGAAGGTCTTGCGCTCGCCGCTGACCACGCCGCTGGCGACCAGGCCCGGCAGGGCCTCGGTGAACATCTCCGTGTGCACGCCCAGCTCGCGCCGGTCCCCCAAAAAGCGCAGCACGGTGTTGGAGATCGCGCCCAGGCCCAGCTGCAGGCAGGCGCCGTCCTCGACCAGGGCGGCGACGTGGCGGCCGATGGCCTCGACCACCGGCGTGGGGGGCGGCGGCGTGTACTCGTCCAGGTCGCGGTCGGTCTCGACGAAGGCGTCGATGCGGGACACGTGCACGAAGCTGTCGCCCAGGGTGCGGGGCATGCGCCGGTTGACCTCGGCGACGATGCGCCCGGCCGCCAGGGCGGCCGGTTTGGTCACCCCGACCTCGATGCCGAAGCTGCAGAAGCCGTGTTCGTCGGGCGGGCTCACGACCACCAGGGCGCAGTCCAGGGGGATCACGCCGCGGCGGAACAGGCGCGGCATCTCGTGCAGGTGCAAGGGCACGTAATCGGCCCGGCCCTCGTTGACCGCCTGGCGGGTGTTGGCGCCCACGAAGCAGTCGGTGCAGCGGAAGTGCCCGGCCATCTCCGGGGCCAGGTAAGGCACCTCGCCGAAGGTGAGGTGGTGGATGAGCTCGACGTCCTGCAGCTCGGGCGCCCGGTCCACCAGGGCCTGCACCAGGCCGTGGGGCGTGGCGCAGCCGCTGCCCAGATAGACCTTGTCGCCGCTGCGGACGGACCGCATCGCCTCGGCGGCGCTGCACAGGCGGTCCCGGTAGGTCTGCATCCAGGTCACGCGGGCTCCCCCTCATCGTCGTCGTCCCGGACCGCCCCCAGCCCGGCCTGCACCAGACGGCCGTTGCGCAGGTTCACGCCGCGGGCCAGCGCACGGTCGGCCTCCAGGGCGCCGGCCACCCCCAGGGTGGCCAGGGCCGACAGGTGCGGCAGCAGCGCGTTGGCCATGGCGTAGGTGGCCGAGCGGGCCACCAGGCTGGGCAGGTTGGGCACACAGTAGTGGGTGATGCCGTCCACCACGTAGGTGGGGTCGGACAGGCGGGTGGGCCGGCTGGTCTCGAAGCAGCCGCCCTGGTCCACCGAGATGTCCAGGACCAGGCTGCGGTCGCGCAGCAGGCCGACCATCTGCCGGGTCACCAGGTGGGGCGTGCGGTGGCCCCGCACCTGCACCGCGCCGACGACCACGTCGGCGAAGCCCAGGACCTTGCGCAGCGCGGCCTCAGTGGCCAGGAAGGTCGTGACCTGCCCGGGGAAGGTCCAGTCGATCTCCGAGATGCGGTCGAAGTCCGTGTCCAGCAGGGTGACCCGGGCGCCGCAACCCACGCAGGCCCGCACGGCGTTGCGCCCGACGGTGCCCGCGCCGATCACGACGACCTCGGCCGGCGGCACGCCGGGCGAGCCCCCCAGCAGGATGCCCAGGCCGCCGTGGTCGGTCTGCAGGTAGCGCGCGGCGATCTGGGGCACCATGCGGCCGGCGATCTGGGACAGGGGCCGCAGCACCGGCAACGTGCCGTTGTCGTCCTGGATCATGGTGAAGTCGATGGCCGTGCAGCGGCGGGCCTGCAGCAGCGCGATCAGCTCCGGCTCGGCCACCGCCAGGTGCAGGCTGGCCATGAGGACCTGTTCCTGCTGCACCAGGTCGTACTCCTGCCGGTCGATGGGGCCGACGTGGGCGACCAGGCCGGCGCGCCCCCACAGCTCGTCGGCGCCGTGCACGATGCGCGCGCCCGCCTGCTCGTACTGCTCGTCGGGGAAGCCGGCGCCCTGGCCGGCGCCCCGCTCGACCATCACTTCCAGGCCCCGCTCGGCGAGGCTGCGCACGCCGCGCGGCGGCAGCGCCACGCGCCGCTCGTCCTGGGCCCTGGCCTTGGGGATCCCGATGATCATCGCCCGCCTCCTGTGTGCTCGGCACCAAACGGCCGGCCCGCGGCGCTGCCGCCGGGGCCGGCCTGGGTTCCCGTCCGGGTCGGTCCGGCGGCCGCGCTCAGCCCCCGTTCTTGACGTGGTCGTAGCCCCGGCGGAACGCTGCCATGTTCATGTCCACCAGGCTCTGCTTCTTGATCACCGCCCGCAGCGTCGACTCGCAGAACTCGGGCGGAAAGGCGCCGGTCGCCGCCACCAGCGCGCCCAGCACCACGACGTTGGCCACCTTGGGCGTGCCCACCTCGTCGGCGATGGCGCTGGCGGGGACCAGCACGGAGTTCAGGCGCTGCGCGTCGGGCCGGCCCTCGACGATGGTCGTGTCCACGATGATGGTGCCGCCGTCGGGCACCGACGCCTCGAATGCGTCCAGCGACGGCTGGTTCATGACCACCAGCACGTTGGGGTGGTCCACCAGGGGCGAGCCGATGCGCTCGGCGGAGATGTTGACCGAGCAGTTGGCGGTGCCGCCGCGCATCTCCGGACCGTAGGCGGGGAACCAGCTGACCTGGTGGCCGGCCCGCATGCCGATCTGGGAGAGGAACAGGCCCAGGGTCAGGATGCCCTGGCCGCCGAAGCCGGCGAATTTGCAGTGCAGGTCCTGGGGCAGGGTCAGCGGCTCGGTGTCGCCGACGGCGCTCTTGAGGCGGTCCAGGTAGGCGTCCACCTTCGCCGGCGCGAATTCCTCGCAGTGCCGGTCCCACTCGCCCTCGTCCCGGTTGCCGCTCTCGTCCTTGAACACGCCCAGGGGGAAGGCCTTGGTCATGTCCTCCATCAGCCAGTCGCGGGCGGTCACCGGGTCCATCTTCCAGCCGGTGGGGCAGGTGCTGAGGATCTCCACGAAGCTGTAGCCCTTGCCCTCCTTCTGGATCTCGAGGGCCTTGCGGATGGCCTTGCGCGCCTTCATGACCTGCTTGCTGTCGCCCATGGCCACGCGCTCGATGTAGGTGGGCGCGGGCAGGGTGGCCAGCAGCTCGGCCATGCGCATGGGGTTGCCGTGCACGCCGGCGATGCGCCCCAGCGGGGAGGTCGTCGAACGCTGGCCGATCAGCGTGGTCGGCGCCATCTGGCCTCCGGTCATGCCGTAGATGGCGTTGTTGACGAAGAACACGGTGATGTTCTCGCCCCGGTTGGCCGCGTGGATGGTCTCGGCGGTGCCGATGGCCGCCAGGTCGCCGTCGCCCTGGTAGCTGATGACCATGGCCTGCGGGTTGGCCCGCTTGATGCCCGTGGCCACGGCGGGGGCGCGCCCGTGGGCGGCCTGGAAGTTGCCGCAGTCGAAGTAGTAGTAGGCGAACACCGAGCAGCCGACGGGCGAGACGAAGACCGTGCGCTCGGTGACCTCCAGGTCCTGCAGCGCCTCGGCGATCATCTTGTGGATGTTGCCGTGCCCGCAGCCCGGACAGTAGTGGGTGGCCTCCTTGGCCGGCCCGCTCTTGCGCTCGAAGACCTGGTAGAACGAGGGAGACTTCTCGTAGACCTTCACGACTGCCCACCTCCGGCCAGGATCTTCTCGTATTCGGCGACCAGTTCGGCCCCGCCCGGCACCATGCCGCCGCAGCGCCCGTAGAAGTGGACCGGGGCGCGGCCCTCCACGGCCAGCCGGACGTCCTCGACCATCTGCCCGGTGGACAGCTCCACCGCCAGCAGGGCGCGCACGCGCCCGGCCAGGGCGCGGATGGGCGCCGTGGGGAACGGCCACAGGGTGATGGGCCGCAGCAGGCCCACCTTCAGGCCGCGGGCCCGGGCCTCGTCCACCGTCGAGTAGACGATGCGGCTGACCACGCCGTAGGCCACGACCACCAGCTCGGCGTCGTCGGTCCGGTATTCCTCGTACAGGACCTCGGCCGCCTCGATGCGCTTGTACTTGGCGTCCAGCTTCAGGTTGTGCTGCTCCAGTTCCTCCGGCTCGAGCACGATGGAGCTGACGAGGTTCTTGCGGGTCTCGGGCTTGCCGGTCACGGCCCAGGCGGAGTGGTCGAACTCGACCGGCCGGGCGGTGGGGATGTCCACGACCTCCATCATCTGGCCGGTGATGCCGTCGGCCATGATGCAGGCGGGGTTGCGGTACCTGTCGGCCAGCTCGAAGGCCTTCACGGTCAGGTCGCACATCTCCTGGGCGCCGTTGGGGGCCAGGGTGATCAACCGGTAGTTGCCGTGGCCGCCGCCCTTGGTGATCTGGAAATAGTCGGCCTGCTCGGGGGCGATGTTGCCCAGGCCGGGGCCGCCGCGCACGATGTTCACCACGACGCAGGGCAGCTCGGCGCCGGCGCAGTAGGACAGGCCCTCCTGCTTGAGGCTGAAGCCGGGGCTGGACGAGGCGGTCATGGTGCGGATGCCCATGCCGGCGGTGCCGTAGACCATGTTGATGGCCGACACCTCGCTCTCGGCCTGGATGAAGACGCCGCCCAGGGCGGGGAAGTGCAGGGCGGCGGCGTGGGCGATCTCGCTCGCCGGCGTGATGGGGTAGCCGTAATAGGCCCGGCAGCCCGCCGCCAGGGCGCCGACGATGATGGCATCGTTCCCCTTCATGAATTGTCTGGCCATGGACCTTGTCTCCCGTCAGCTGGAACCCTAGGGCTTGACGATGCGGATGGCGCCCGGCTCGGGGCAGGCGTAGAAGCAGAGGCCGCACCCGGTGCAGTCGGACCCGGTGTAGTAGGCCGGGTGATAGCTGGAGGCGTTCAGCTTCTCGCTGATCGCGATGACGTGCTTGGGACAGACGCCGACGCACAGCTGGCAGCCCTTGCACAGCTCGCCGTTGACCTCCATGAAGGGCACGGCGGTCGCGGTTTTCTCGGTCATGGGTATCCCCTCGCGCGGCTGAGGACGGGGCGGTGGCTGTCGGCCCAAAGATAGTCAGCGGCGGCGCCGAACCCAAGAATTCGTTCCCGCGCCGCCGCCGCCATTCCGGACGTCGAACGTCTATATTTCCATGGCTTTATTCGCCGTGGAACACCGGCTTGCGCTTCTCCAGGAAGGCGCTGCAACCCTCCCGCGCGTCGGCGGACGCGCCGCACA
>JBHEPC010000124.1:0-6897 GCA_046260475.1 Candidatus Krumholzibacteriia bacterium
AGGTCCACGAGCCCGGGGGGGCGGGGCGGGCGAGCAGGGACCAGACCCGGGCGGCGTCGGTGCCCTTGGCCTCGCGCATCAGGACCCGCAGGTAGGGCTCGGCCGCGTCGGGGGTGAAGTTCGGCCGGCCGGCCTTGGCCTCCAGCAGGCGCAGGGCCTTGTCCCGCTGGTCGAGCTTCTCGTACAGCAGCGCCAGGCTGATCCACAGGCGCGGCGGTGCGTTCTCCCCCTGGCAGGCGCGCTCGAGGATCGGGACGGTGCGGGCGTACTGGCCCGTGCGCAGCAGCACGTCCTGCAGCAGGGGCAGGAAGATCGCCAGCTCCTCGGGATTGTCCAGCAGCTCCTCCGAGGCCACGGTCACGGCCTCGTGGGCGTCGTCTGTCACCGCCGCCAGGACGGCGCGCACCAACGCGGCCCGGGTCGCCGCCGCGGGGATCTTTTCCACATCCTTCAGGCGGGCGCGGGCGTCGGCGGCCTCGCCTGCGGCCGCGTGGGCCCGGGCCCGGTCCAGCTGGAAGGCCGCGTAGGCCTTGACGAACCACGGGCGGTCCCGTTCGGGCACGGCGCGCGGCGCGGCCTTTAAGGTCCGCGCGGCTTCCGGCAGGTTGCCCTGCCCCTGCCACTGGGCGAAGCGGATCTTCCAATAGGCGGCGCGGCCGGCCGAGTCCTTCATCACCGTGTCCAGCACCTGGCGGGCGTCGTCCCAGCGCTGCAGGGCCACCAGGTCCTCGGCCAGGGCCAGGCCCACGGTGATCTTCTTCTGGCGGGGCAGATCCGCCCGCAGGGTCAGGCCCCGGTGCAGCACCGCCGCCCGGGAGGCGTCCCCCCGCCGGCGCAGCAGGTTGCCCAGGGTCAGGAACGGATCCACGGCCTCGGGATTGGCCTTGACCACGGCGGTCAGCATGCGCACGGCCTCTTCCCGCTCGCCGGAGATCCACAGCTCGAGGGCCTGCTGGTAGCCGTCCTCGACGCCGCGCCGGCCCGGCGCCCGGAAGGTCCGCCACAGCAGGATACCGACCACGGCGGCGATCGCCAGCGCCGGGATGATGAGCAGATCGGTCACGGCGCCGCTCCTTCGGGAGGATCGCTGCGCGGCTCGTTCCGCGCCTGCGGCGGCCTGGGCCGCGCCTGGGCGGCCGGCTCGTCCCGCAGCGGCAGGGTGCGCAGGTCCGAGATCTCGCGGTCCTTGGTCTTGACCGCCTTCTTCAGCCGGCCGATCTCCCGGTGGAAACGCAGCTCCCTGACGGCGGCCAGCACGAAGCTGGTGGCGAAGCCCAGCAGGTAGCAGACCGCCACCACCCAGTAGATGTTGATGTCCATGTAGGTGCGGCCCAGCAGCTTGAGGTCCACCGACTGGCTACCGTTCTCGGCGAAGAACCAGACGAGCACGAACAGCAGGATCAGGAAGAACAGGCCCTTGACGACCCACACGGCGGCACCTCTCTTGTGGCGTTGCGGCGGCCCTCAGGCCGTCGGTTCCCCGGTGAACGTGGTGTTGCTGAAGCCGGTGACGCGGACCGTGACCGGCTGCCCGATCTCCAGCCCCGCCCCCTCCAGCACGACCTTGCGGTTGTTGGCCGTGCGCACGCGCACGGCGCCGGCCGGCCGGCGGGCCTCGCTCTCGACGACCCCCCGCCAGCGCGCCCCGACGCAGGCGGCGGCCATCTCCTGCCAGACCTCGTCCTGGACGGCCATCAGTCCGGCCAGGCGCCGCTTCTTCTCGGGCGTCGGCACATCGTCTCCCAGCCGGGCCGCCGGGACCCCCGGCCGCTCGGAGTACTTGAACGAGAAGACCTGATCGTACTTCACGTACCGGATGACCTCAAGGGTTTGCTGGAAGTCCGCGTCGGTCTCCCCCGGGAAGCCCACGATGAAGTCGGAGCTGAAGGTCACGTCCGGGATCACGGCGCGGGCGTGGTCGATCATGGCCAGGTACTCGGCCCGGGTGTAGAGGCGCTTCATGCGGCGCAGCACCCGGTCGCTGCCGCTCTGGGCCGGCACGTGCAGCCAGGGGCAGACCTTCGCCAGGCGCCCGATGGCCGCCATGGTGTGCGGGTGCATGTCCTTGGGGTGGCCGGTCAGGAAGCGGATGCGTTCCAGCCCGTCCACCTGCGCCACCAGCGCGAGCAGGGCGGCGAAGTCCAGGTCCGGGCCCCAGCGCCAGGCCGTCACGTTCTGGCCCAGCAGGGTGACCTCGCGCCCGCCCGCGGCGACGATGCCGGCGATCTCCGCCAGGATCGTGTCCGGGTGCTTCTCGCTCTGGGGCCCGCGCGTCATGGGCACGATGCAGTAGGTGCACTTGTAGTCGCAGCCCTTGTGGATGGTCACCAGGTGGCTGTTGTTGGTGGGGTACAGCTCCGGCGGGGCGACGTAGTGCTGGTCGCTGCGGTGGCCGGTGACGGTGCGGCCTGCGGCCGGCAGGGCGCCGGCGCCGGCGCCGGTCAGCCCGCGCAGCAGCCCCGGCAGGGTGTCGTAGTTGTCGACCCCCACCACCAGTTCCACCGCCTGGCCGCCCTTGCGCAGCTCGTCCCCCAGGCGCTCGGCCATGCAGCCGCAGATGCCGATCACCGGCGCGGGGCGGCCGCGGTGCCGACGGTCGGCGCGGATTTCCCCCACCCGGCTGAGGATCTTGTGCTCGGCGAGGTCCCGGACCGAGCAGGTGTTCAGCAGCACCACGTCGGCCTCGGCCTCGGCGCCCACCACCGTGAAGCCGTCTCGCCCGAGCAGGCCGCCGATGGCCTGGCTGTCGTAGACGTTCATCTGGCAGCCGTAGGTCTCGATGAAGACGCGGGGCCCGGCCGGGGAGCCGGGAGCGCGCCGGGTCAGGTCGGGCAGGCCGTCCTGGAAGGTGGTCGGGTTCGCGGTGTCCGCCATCGTCGGTCGTCCTCGGTCCGGGCTCAGGGTTCGCGGCGGGCGACGGCCGTGGCCCACACCCGGCCGTCGCGGCGTCCGCCGAGGGTCACGTCCACCAGGGCGCCGGGGGCCAGGCCGGCCACGGCCGCCGCCGGCACCATCACGCCCACGTAATTGTCGGTCGTCGCCTGCCGCCAGCCGGGCAAGGCGCCCTCGGCCTCGATGACCGCCTCGCGCACCGTGCCCTCCAGGCGCGCGGCGAAGGCGGCCTGCTTGGCCTCGGCCACCGCGCGCAGCGCCTCGCTGCGGCGGCTGATGGTCTCCGGGTGCACCTGGTCGCCCATCGCCGCGGCCGCGGTGCCGGGTCGGGGCGAGAAGCGGAACACGTGCAGGTAGCTGAAGGGCAGGTCCCGGACCAGGCCGAGGGTGTCGGCGAACTCGGCGTCGGTCTCCCCCGGGAAGCCCACGATGAGGTCGGCGCCCAGCCCGAGGTCCGGGACGGCCGCCGCGGCGGCGGCAACGGCCTGCCGCGCGCGCTCCTGCCGGTAGGGCCGCTTCATCCGCTGCAGCACCGTGCTGCTGCCGCTCTGCAGGGAGACGTGCAGGTGGGGCCGCAGGCGCTCCTGGCCGGCGAACAGGTCCAGCAGCGCGGGCGTGACCTCGTTGGGGTGGATGCTCGACAGGCGCAGGCGCAGGTCCGGCAGCGCCGCCAGGGCCGTCTCCAGCAGGGCGGTCAGGGGCACCCGCGGCCGCAGGTCGCGGCCGTAGCCGCCCAGGTGGATGCCCGCGAGGATCGCCTCGCGGTAGCCGGCCTCGCCCAGCGCCGCCAGCTGCCGCAGCACCTCGGCGAGAGACCGGCTGCGCCCCGGCCCGCGCGCCTGCCAGATCAGGCAGTATGTGCAGCGCAGGTTGCAGCCGTCCTGGATCTTGACGAAGGCCCGGCTGCGGCCGGACACGGCGTCGATCAGGGGAGAGTCGAAGACCGCGTCCGGGGCGAAGTCCCGCACCACGCGGGTCAGCCCGTCCTCGCCCAGCACCCGGGGCAGCCAACCCGCCACGTCGTCCTTGTCCGCGTTGCCCACCACGCCGTCGACCTCGGGCATCGCCGCCAGCTCGTCCGGCTGGGTCTGGGCGTAGCAGCCGGCCACCACGACCTTGCCGGCGGCGTGGCGGCGCTTGGCCTGGCGGGCCAGGCGGCGGCACTCCTGGTCGGCACGGCTGGTGACGGTGCAGCTGTTCAGGACGTAGAGGTCGGCGGCCTCGTCCCAGCCCACGACCTCGATGGGGCGCAGACGGGCCATGGCCGCGCGCAGGCCCTCGGTGTCGTACTGGTTCAGGCGGCAGCCCAGGGTCCGGAAGGCGACGCGCAGGCGCGGGCCCGTCTCCGCCGCGGCGGGGACGGTCAGGGGTGCCAGCTGCTGCGGGCGGTCGCTCACGGCTCCCTCCGGTGCGCGCAGGGGCGGAGGTGTGGCCCCCGCCCCTGCCGCCGCTCGGCGCCGGCTCTGCGGCCGGCACGTTGGCCCGGACGAGGCCTACGCCTCGTCCTGGTAATCCTCGTAGCCGGTGGCCTCGGGCCGCGCTTCCTCGCCCGTCTCCGCGGCCTGGGCCGCGGCGGCCTCCTCGGCTGCGACGACGTCCTCGAGGCGCGGGTGGGCCGCCACGAACTCCTCCGTGATGCTGTCGTCGTAGTCCTTCAGGCGCTCGGCGACGGACAGGACGATCCGGCGGTTCTCCACGTCCATCTTGATGACCTTCAGGTCGAGCTTCTCGCCCTCGCGGAAGTAGTACTGCGGCTTGTCCAGCTTGGGGACGGCCAGATGGCCCAGGGGCACGAAGCCCTCCAGGTCGTCGCCCATCTCCACGATGACGCCGTGGTCGAGCATGCGGCCGACCTCGCCCGAGAGATCCGTGCCCACGGGGAAGCGGTCGGCCAGGTTCGGCCAGGGGTTGTCCACCAGCTGCTTGATGCCCAGGCTGATACGGCGCTTGCCGGTGTCGATGTCCAGGATCTGCACCTGGACCGAGTCGCCTCGCTTGAGGATCTCCTTCGGGTGGCGCACCCGCCGGGTCCAGCTCATGTCCGAGATGTGGACCAGGCCGTCGATGCCCTCCTCGACCTCGACGAAGGCGCCAAAATCGGTCAGGTTGCGCACCTTGCCCTCGATGGCGGTGCCGACGGGGTAGCGCTCGTTCAGGGTCAGCCAGGGGTCGCTCTCGCACTGCTTGAGGCCCAGGCTGATCTTCTCGTTGGACTTGTCGATCTTCAGCACCATGACGTCCACCTCGTCGCCGATGCTGACGACCTTGGACGGGTGCTTGATGTGCCGGGTCCAGCTCATCTCGGAGATGTGGATCAGGCCCTCGACGCCCTTCTCCAGCTCCACGAAGGCGCCGTAGTTGGTGATCGAGACCACGCGCCCGCGGACGATGCTCTCCTCCGGGTACTTCTCCTCGACGTTGTCCCACGGGTAGGACTGCAGCTGCTTCAGACCGAGGCTGATGCGCTCGCGCTCCTGCTCGAAGTCCAGCACCTTGACCTCGATCTCCTGGCCGATCGCCACGACCTCGCTGGGGTGGCTGACGCGGCCCCAGCTCAGGTCGGTGATGTGCAGCAGGCCGTCGATGCCGCCCAGGTCCACGAAGGCGCCGAAGTCGGTGATGTTCTTGACCACGCCGCGGCGCACCTGGCCCTTCTCCAGCTCGGAGATCAGGGCCTTCTTCTTGGACTCGCGCTCCTGCTCGAGCACGATGCGGCGGCTGACCACCACGTTCCGCCGGCGCTTGTTCTTCTTGATGATCCGGCACTGGATCTCCTCGCCCAGCAGGTCCTCCAGGTTGGGGACCTGGCGCAGGGCGACCTGGCTGCCGGGCAGGAAGGTGTCCACGCCCCACAGCTTGACCACGAGCCCGCCCTTGATGCGGCGGTCGACGGTGCCGGTGACGACGTCGCCGTTCTCGTGGGCGGTCTTGATCCGGTCCCAGACCTTCAGGAAGTCCGCGCGCTCCTTCGAGAGCACGACCAGGCCGTCCTGGTTCTCCAGCTTCTCGAGGAAGACGTCGAAGGTGTCGCCCTCCTTGATGGGCGTCTCGCCGAACTCCTCCCGCGGGATCACGCCTTCGCTCTTGAACCCGATGTTCAGCAGGACCTCGTTCTCCCGGACCTCGATGACCGTGCCCTGGAGGATCTGGCCCTCCTGGATGTCGGTCAGGGTCTCCTCGTACTGGTTGATGAGGGCGAGCATCTGCTCGGGCGTCAGCTCGATCTCGCCGCCGTCCTCACCGAAGTAGTCCTGGTTGACGATGCTGTCGGGATCGAAGTCGGTGCTCAGGCGCGGCGCGGCCGGGGTGGGGAGCACCTCGGCGGCGGCCCGACGCGGGCGGTCGTCGTCGTCGTCGTCCGCGTCGTCGTGGTTGCGGGATTTGGCCGACGAGCGCACGCGGCGCTTGTCCTCGCGCGAGTCGTCGGACCGGAAATCGGCGTTGTTGGACATGAAAGGTTGCCTCCTAGTGACAAATGGGCTCAGCCGGGCCCTGTGGTCCGGCGGACCGGAAATAATAACCGGATGGGAGCCATTTGGCAAGAAAAGCGGCCGCGGCGGGCCTCAATTGCCGCTGCCGGGATCCGCGCGGCCGAACAGGCGCTGGTGGCGGTCCGCGAAACGCCCCTGCTGCAGGCGGCCCAGTTCCTGCTCGAAGGCCGTGCGGGGGTGGCGGGCGTAGGACCGCTCCTGCAGCTCGCGCCAGGCCGCCTCGCAGGTCTCGGCGATGCGCCGGCTGACCGCCTTGGGATCCATCTGGGCCAGCAGCAGGTCCAGGGCGTGCCAGCGGATCACCGGGCCGTAGCAGACCTCCAGCGGCGACAGGGTCGAGCCCCCCGGCCGGCGGCCGTAGCTGCCCCGGATCAGGACCGGCAGCAGAGGCGCCCGCGTGGCCTGGATGAGGATGCCCAGGCCGTTCTTGACCGGCCCGGGGCTGCCGATGGCCCGGCGGGTCCCCTCCGGAAAGATCAGCAGGTTCTGGCCGGCCTGCAGGGCCGCCCCCGCC
>JBHEPC010000143.1:0-3468 GCA_046260475.1 Candidatus Krumholzibacteriia bacterium
ACGGGGTAGCCGTGCAGGTGGGCGAAGCCGCAGACCAGGGTGGTGCCGTAGCGCGGCTTGAACTCGTGCATGCGGCTGCCGTCGACGATGCGGGCGATGACCTCGCGGATGTCGAAGGGCCGGCGCGGGTCGTGGCTGACCGCGCCGTACAGCTCCTGGGGATCGTAGTGGGGCTCCTCGGGGGTGGCGCAGGGCACCCGCGCCCGGTCCACCGGCCCCAGGTTCTCGACGATGTCCCGCAGCAGCCGCAGGGCGTGGGCGTCGTCGTCGGCCAGGTGGTCGGCGACGCCGCTGATGCGGGTGTGCACGTCGCCGCCGCCCAGCTCCTCGGCGGTGACCTCCTCGCCCGTGGCCGCCTTGACCAGCGGCGGCCCGCCCAGGAAGATGGTGCCCTGCTCCTTGACGATGACCACCTCGTCGCTCATCGCCGGCACGTAGGCGCCGCCGGCGGTGCACGAGCCCAGCACCGCGCTGATCTGGGGGATGCCCAGGCCGCTGAGCACCGCCTGGTTGTAGAAGATGCGGCCGAAGTGGTCGCGGTCCGGGAACACCTCCGCCTGCAGGGGCAAAAAGGCGCCCCCCGAATCCACCAGGTAGATGCAGGGCAGCCGGTTCTCCCGGGCTATCTCCTGGGCCCGGAGGTGCTTCTTCACCGTGACGGGGTAGTAGGTGCCGCCCTTGACCGTCGCGTCGTTGGCCACGACCATCACCTGGCGGCCGTGGACCTGGCCGATGCCGGTGACCAGGCCGGCGCAGGGCACGTCGTCGTCGTACAGCCCGTGGGCCGCCAGCGGCGACAGCTCCAAAAAAGGCGAGCCCGCATCCAGCAGGCCCTCGATGCGGTCCCGCACCATGAGCTTGCCCTGGGCCGCGTGCCGCTCGCGGGCCCGGTCGGAGCCGCCGGCGCGGATGCGCTCCAGCAGCGCCGCCAGGGCGGCGGTGCGTTCACGGTTGAGCCGGTCGTTCTCGCGGAACGCCGGGTCGGCGGTCGATATCCTGCTCTGGATCCTGCGCATCCGTCCTCCCCGGCGCCATGGTGCGGTCCGCGGGGCGCCCGGGCGCCCCGCACCGGCGGCATTATAGCGGCGCCGGCCGCGCGGGTCCACCGCGGGCCGCGCCGCCGGCGGTCAACCGGCCGAATCCGAGGCCGGCACCAGCCGCGCCAGCACCCGCAGCAGCTCGGCCTGCCGGTAGGGTTTCTTCAGGAAGGCCGCCAGCCCCTCGCCCATCAGGTCGCTGACGGCGTGGTCGGCGGTGAAGCCCGAGGCCAGCACCACCCGAGCCGCGGGGTCCAGGGCGCGGATCGCGCGGAAACAGTCGGCCCCGTTCATGCGGGGCATGACCATGTCCAGCAGCACCACGTCGATGCCCTCCCGCTCGCGGCGGAAAATCTCCAGGCCCTGCACGCCGTCCTCGGCCAGCAGCACGGTCCAGCCCAGGCCCTCGAGCATGCGCCGCACCACGCCGCGGATCACCGACTCGTCGTCGATCACCAGCACCGTGCCGCCGCCCGGCGCGGGCGGCTCGTCCTGTACGAGCACCGCCTCGGCGGGCAGCCCCGACAGGGGCAGCAGCACGCGGACGACCGTGCCGGCGCCCACGACGCTCTCGACCTCGATGGCGCCCTGGTGTTCCTCCACCGTGCCCCGCACCGCGGCCAGGCCCAGACCCGTGCCCTCGCCCAGGGGCTTGGTGGTGAAGAAGGGCTCGAAGATGCGGGGCAGCACCTCGGCCCCGATGCCCGTGCCCGTGTCCCGGACCGTGATCTCCAGATAGTCGCCCGGCACCAGGGGGAAGGGCGAGCAGTCGCAGGCGGCCTGGTCCAGCCAGCGGACGTCCGTCGTGACGGACAGGACGCCGCCGTCGGGCATGGCGTCCCGGGCGTTCAGGCCCAGGTTGAGGATCGCCTGCTGGATCTGGGTCGGATCGCCGATGACCGAGGCGTTGGCCGCCGCCAGTTCCGTCCGCAGCTCCACGCGCCGGTCCACCGAACGCTCCAGCAGGGCCATCGCCTCGCGGATCAGTTCGTGGGCGTCGACCGGCGTGGACAGGACCTTGCCCTTGCGGGAGAAGGCCAGCAGCTTGCGCGTCAGGTCGGCGGCCCGGGTGGCGGCGGACAGGATGTGGCCGGTGTACTCCTCGAGCTCGGCCGGCGTCGTGTCCGCCTCCCGCGCCATCTCGGCGTAGCCCATGATGCCGGCCAGCATGTTGTTGAAGTCGTGGGCGACGCCGCCGGCGAGCTGCCCCACCGCCTCCATCTTCTGGGAATGGCGCAGGCGTTCCTCCAGCTCGGTCTTGGCCGTTACGTCCCGGAAGACCAGCACCACCCCCAGCACGGTGCCGTCGGCGCGGGTAATCGGCGCGCCGCTGTCCTCGATCAGGACCTCGCGCCCGTCGCGGGTCACCAGCACGCCGCGGCGGACCGCCGCCAGGGGCCGGCCGGCCGCCAGCACGGCATCCGCCGGGTCGGGCAGGGGCTCACCGCTGTCCAGGTCCACCACCGGCAGCACCTCGGCCAGGGGGCGCCCCCGCGCCGCGGCCTCGGCCCAGGCGGTGATGCGTTCGGCCTGGGCGTTCATGCCGGCCACGCGACCGTGCGGGTCGGTGGTCACGACGGCGTCGCCGATGGAGCGCAGGGTGATGGCCAGGCTCTCCTCGCTGCGGCGCAGGCTCTGCTCGGTCTCGTGGCGGCGGCGGATGTTCTCCGTCAGCACCGCGATGCAGGCCACCAGCAGGACGACGAAGACCGCGACGGCGATGATCCGCCCCCGGTAGGCGCTCCACACGGAGAACGGCCGGTTGACGACGATGGTCCCCTCGGGCACGGCGTCCATGGCCGCGTTCCAGCGGCGCAGCTCGGCGTGGTCGAGGATCACGCGGTTGGCCCGCTCGGCCACCACCGGCAGGTGCGCCGGGTCGGCGCCGTGCAGGACGCGGTGCGCCAGGCGGGCCATGGCCACCCCCTGCCAGTAGCCGCTGACCACCTTGCCCCCCAGCACGCCCCCGGCCAGGTTGAACTCCAGGACGCAGAAGACAGGCACCGCGCTGGCCTCGCCCAGCAGCCGGCCGGTCTCCTCGAAGGTGGTGTGGTGGCCGTCGCGGTCGGCGTAGAACACCCCCAACAGGACGATGGTGCCCGGGGCCAGCGCGGCCAGGCGTTCGCGGTGCTCGTCCAAAGAGAGGGCGGGCGCGTGCTCGACCACGACCGCCGGCGCCAGGGGCGCCAGCTGGGCGGCGATGTCCCGACCGACGGCCTGGCCGGTCACCAGGTGGTCGTTCAGCAGGTAGACGCGGTTGGTGCCGGGGAAGAGCCGCCGCGCCAGCTCCACCGTCTCCCGCGCCGAGAAGACCTCCGCCACGCCGGTGACCTGCGGGAACCCCTCCAGCAGTGCCGGCGCGAAACCGTTCAGGCCGCAGAAGACGACCGGCACGCCGGGGAACAGCTCGTCGCGGTGACGGCGGGCGAAG
>JBHEPC010000148.1:0-4652 GCA_046260475.1 Candidatus Krumholzibacteriia bacterium
CGTACGAGATGAACCGGTAACCCCGTTCCTCGTCGAAGCGGTGGGCGGCCTTCAGCAGGCCGATGTTGCCCTCGTTGATCAGGTCCGAGAGCATCAGACCCTGGTTGATGTAGCGCTTGGCCACCGAGACCACGAAGCGCAGGTTCGCCCGCACCAGCATCGCCAGCGCTTCCTCGTCCCCCTGGCGGATCCGCTTGGCCAGGGCGACCTCCTGTTCCCGCTCCAGCAGATCGTAGCGGTTGATGTCACGGAAGTAGACTTCCAGCCCCTTCTCGTGCATCGCGGGCAGTATGGTCTTGCGTCCGGCCATCAGGGGTCCTCCCTGCCAGCGTGGGGGACGGCGGCCGCCCGCGGCGGCTGCCTCCCGGCGCTCCGGGCGCGCCGGGCCGGTCCGGGACATCCCGGACCTTGCGTCAGTTCTCGCTGCCGAGCGGGCGCGGCTTTACCGTGACGTAGCGTTCGCTCGCCCCGGTCCGCACGAGCACGGTCAGCGGCGCGCGACCACCGGCGAGCAGGTTTCTCGCCCGCTCCCAGGCCGCCAGGTCCACCAATTCGTGCTCCTCGATCGACACCAGGACGTCGCCCGGTCGGATACCGGCATCCGCGGCGGGTGACTCCTGCTCGACCGCGACGGCCATGACGCCCGCCGTCGCAACGATGCCCAGGGCCTGCTTCAGGCGCTCGATCCGCGGATCGGCCCCTGCCAGCGCCCCCATCTCCAGGCCGAGCCACTGCCCGGCCGCCGCCGCCGGCGCGCCGGCCGCGGTCTGGGTCCATTCGGTCGGCACCGCGCTGAGGTCCAGCCGCCGGCCGCCGCGCACCACGCCGACCGTGACCTCGCCGCCCGGCGCCGTGTCCGCGACAAGAAACTGCAAATCGCGCCGCGAGGCCACCGTCCGCCCGGCATACTCGACGATGATGTCCCCGTCGCGCAGCCCCGCCTGGGCGGCCGGGCCGTCCTCCTGCACCGCCACCACCCGCGCCCCGCCCTCCGGCTCGCCGGCGACCTCTTCGCCGACCACCTGCACCACGTCCTCGGTGGTGACGCCCAGGTAGCCGCGGATCACGCGGCCGTGTTCGTGCAGTTGGCTCCAGATGCGCCGCACCAGGTTGCTGGGCACGGCGAAGCCGATCCCCTGGCCGGCCTGGTTGATCGCGGTGTTCACGCCGATCACGCGCCCGGCGACGTCCACCAGGGGGCCGCCGCTGTTGCCGAAGTTGATGGCGGCGTCGGTCTGGATGAAGTCCTGGTACCGCGGCGTCAGGCCGCCGATCACCAGGTCGCCCCGGCCCAGGGCGCTGACCACGCCCACGGTGAGGGTGCTCTCCAGGTTGCCGAAGGGGTTGCCCACGGCCACGGCCCATGAGCCCACCTGCACCACGTCCGAGTCGGCGAATTCCAGGACCGGCAGGCCGCGCCCGGCCGGGTCGATGCGCAGCAGCGCGAGGTCCGTGTTGGGGTCGGTACCCACCAGCTCGGCCCGGTACTCCCGCTTCTCGCCGCTGAAGCGCACGAAGATGGCCTCGGCCCCGTCGATGACGTGGTGGTTGGTGAGGATCTCGCCCCCCGCGTCGACCACGAAGCCCGAACCGGTGGACGGCAGTTCGAAGCGGCCGCCCTGGCCCTCCTGGTCGGGGAAGAACCGGCGGTACATCTCCTGCAGGGGGCCGGTGCCCACGCCCTCGGCGTTGACCGAACGGGTGCAGCGGATGTTGACCACGGCGGGGCGGACGGCCTCACCCACGGCGATGAAGGGGGACGGCGCGGGCGCGGCGCCCCGGGCCAGGGTCGCCGCCAGCAGCAGCATAGCCCCGACCAAAAAAGCGCACGCCGACCGGCGGTCCAGGCTTCGCGAAGCCGTGGCCGCCGGGCAGCGACGCGCCGGGGCGTCGGGCCGGAATGCTTGCCTGCTCTGTCGCGGTCTCACGTTTCCACCGTCCTGCGGCGAGGCTGGATCCGGTGAAGGGGTGAGACGCTGCCTCGGCGCCTTGGGAAGGGCCACCGGGCGTTACAGGGAACTGTAGACAGCGTAGCCGAACCGGCGGACTGCGTCAACCCCTAAATCCAGGATCGTGTTCGTCCTGGTCCGGGTCCCCGCCCGCGTCCTCGCCCGGCTCGACAAGGATGGCCGACTCGCCGTCGCCCTCGTCCAGGACGGGGTCGGTGATCACCCGCGGCATTTCCGGTTCGTCGCCGCCGTCCGCGTCCGCGCCGCCCGCGGCCGCCGCGGCCTCCTTGGGCCCGCTCTTGCGCTCGGCGTGTTCGCGCCGGATCCGGGCGATCTCCTCGTCCTTGTGGCGCAGATCCTCCTCCAGGGCCCGGATGCGCCCCACCAGGGCCGTCAGGGCGGGATCGTCCAGGAGGTCCGCTCGCCCCTCCTGCAGGCCGTTGTAAACCATGCTGCCCAGCTCGCTGAACTGGCGCTCGACGTCCCGGCTGAGACCGAACTTGTCGTAGCGCCGGGACTGGATCTTGGCCACCTCGGAGGTCTTGTCCGCCGCCACGGTGTACCATTCGCTCAGGTTCTGCTTCACTTCATCCCACAGGGACATGTCCTGCTCCTTCCGGTCCGGGGCGGGCCCGGCCACTGAGGGGTTGCCAGCCCGCCCGCCATCCTGCACATTGGCCGCATGTCCGCCCCCAACGAACAGACGGCCCTCTTCGTGGCCGACGCCCACTTCCATCTCGAACCCGACCCCGCCGAACAGCGCCGGGTCGAGGCCTTCTTGGCCTTCCTCGAGACGGCCCGCGCGGCCGCCGACCTGGTCCTGCTGGGGGACCTCTTCGACTTCTGGTTCGACTATCCCCACTTCCGGCTCAAGGGCTACGACGATCTGCTGCAGGCCCTGGACCGGGTGCGCGACGCCGGCTGCCGGCTGCACTTCGTGGGCGGCAACCACGACATCTGGGCCGCCGGCTACCTCCATGAACGCTACGGCACTTCGCCCGACGGCGCCACCGCCGTCCTCGAGCTCGGCGGTCGCCGCGTGCTGGTCAGCCACGGCGACGGCCTGCTCAGCTACGATTGGGCCTACAACGCGTTCCGCGCCCTGGTGCGGGCGCGGCCGGGCGTGCTGCTGGCCAAGTCCCTGCACCCGGAGCTGCTGTACGCCCTGAGCACCTGGCTGAGCGGCCGCAGCCGCGCCGCCGACCGCGACGAGGCCTCCCGCATCGTCGCCAAGGCCCAAACCTGGCTGGACCGCCAGCGCGACCCGGCCTGGGACCTGATGGTCATGGGCCACGTGCACCACGCCTTCACGGTCACCTCCGGCGGCCGCAGCCTCACGGCCCTGGCCGGCTGGTTCGACACCCTCGGCTACGCGGTGTTGCAGCAGGGCCGCCTGCGCCTGGCCGATTTCGCCGTCGAGCGCGACCCCTTCGCCTAGCGCCTACCAGACCAGCCGCAACGAGAACTTGTGGCCGTCGTCGAAGCCCTCGGTGGTCCAGTCGCTGAACGCGTAGTCCACGCCCAGGCGGCCGGTGCGGAAGCCCGCGCCGGCGGTCAGGCCCTGGGACTCGTAGTTGACCCGCGTGCCCACCCGCAGGGCCAGTTCCGGCAGCAGCCGGTACTCGCCGCCCAGGTGGGCCTTCTCGGTCGAGTCGTTGGGCATCAGGACCTCGCCCGCCAGGGTCAGCTTGCCCCCCACGGCGGTGGCCGGCGACCAGGCGGCGCCCAGGCGCACCGCCGTGGGCAGGTCGAAGGGCTGGTCCTTGACGTTCATCTGCCCGCCCAGGTTGGTGACCGTGGCGGCGAACAGGAGACCCTCGATCACCGCGCGGTGGGTGATGCCCAGGTCCAGGGCGAAACCCGTGTCCGAGTAGATGTCGATGCGCTCGTACACCATCTTCGCGGTGGCGCCGACGGCGAAGTTCTCGCCCACGCCGCGGGCGTAGGAGACGCCGAAGGCCACGTCGTAGGGTTCGAACGTCCCCTCGGGCACGCCCACGGGCTCGGCGCTGTAGCGCTCGATCTCGTCGGAGTAGAACCCCGTGAAGATGAAGCCCAGGACGCCGCCGCCGGCGCGGTGGGCCACCGCGGCGGCGTGCTGGTCGAAGAGTCCGACGTAGCGCTGGGTCTGCAGCACCAGCTCGGTGCCGAAGTCGGCGAACACGTTGTTGGCGGGGTTCCACCAGACGGCCGCGGCGCCGGTGCTGGAGGCCACACCGGTCTCGCCCATGCCGGCCTCGCGGGCGCCCACGCCCAGGCGCAGGGAGAGCACGCCGGCGTCGCCGGGGTTGCCGGCCAGCGCCGAGGGCGCCGGGACCACCAGCAGGGCAGCCAGGGCCAGGCCGGGCAGCAGGTCGAACATCTTGCGCGTCATGGAGTCCCTTTCTTGCGTCCGGCCCGACAGGCGCCGCCGCGGCCCCCGCGGGGGTTCGAGCCCCGGTCCCTTCGCCTTCAAAGTCTAACCGCGGACGCCCGCGGCGTCCAACCGTGCGGCCGCCCTAGCGGGCCACCGCGAACGGCACCACGCTCTCGTCGCGGGCCCCGCCCTCGCTCTCGACCACCAGCCGGCACAGGTACATGCCGCTGGCGGCGCCGCCCAGGTCCAGCTCGACGGTGAACGGCTCCCGCGCCGGCACCGCCCGCCAGGGCGACGCCTTCACCTGCTCGCCTTCCAGGTTGTAGACCACCACCATCGCCCGGCCG